>JAXDMB010000064.1:0-9569 GCA_034666325.1 Vulcanimicrobiota bacterium | reverse complement strand
CCGGCGTGCCGGTCCGCTTCGAGGTGGACGACGTGATCGCGAACGCGGACCGCGCGTGCGTCGTCTACCGGTTCGCCGTTCCCGGAGGCTCCGGCGAGCCTTGGCGCGAACGCGCGGGGTGCGCAATCGTCCGCTTCGACGACTGCGGACAGATCGCGGAATGGCGGGAGTACGACGGATGAACGTCAACGGAACCACGAGCCACGGAACGACGCACGCAGCACAGCCGCAGCACCATGAGGATCTCTCGATCCACGTGTACGTGCTCGACGACAATCAAGTGTTCGAGCTTACGGGCTCGCTCGACATCGCCACGTCACCCACCGTGCGCGCGGCGCTCACGAGCGCGTCCGAACGCGGAAATCACCGCCTCATCGCCGACCTCACCCGCGTCGACTTCCTCGACTCCACCGGCCTGGGCGCGCTGATCGGCGCGCAGAAGCGCGCCAAAGAGTTCGGTGGCGAAGTGCGCGTCGTCGCGAAGGAAGGCCAGATCCTGCGCCTGCTGCGCATCACGGGCCTGCTGAAAGTGTTCGCGGTGTACCCGACGCTCGAAGACGCCGTCGCGAACGGCCAGCGCGTCGGGGATCTTTAGCGCCAGGCAAGGGGAATCGGCAGGATCGCGCCGGCTGCGTCAGGCGCGCGCCAGCGCGCTGACCCCTACACGCCGGCGCGAAGCACCGGCGCGGCGACGTCATCGCGATCGCGCCACTGAGAGCGATTCGTCCAATAGCTCGATGACGTGCTTCACTGCCACGTTCGACGCGCCCGCGCGGTCGAGGCCGTTGCGCATCTGCAGCGCGCAGCCGGGGTTGCCGGTCGCGACGATCTCCGGTGCGATCTCGAGAATGCGGTCGACTTTGCGGCGCTGCAGCCGCTGCGCCATGTCGGGCTGCGTCACGTTGTAGATTCCGGCGGAACCGCAGCACAGCGACGATTCCGCCATCTCGCGAATCTCCAGGCCCGGGATCGCGGCGAGCAGCCGCCGCGGCGGCGCGGTGATGCGCTGCGCGTGCGCGAGATGGCACGCGTCCTGATACGTCACGACCGCGCGCAGCGCGCCCAGCGAACCCGCCGGTAAGCCGATCTCGTCGACGTATTCCAGCACGTCGCGCACCTTCGCCGAGAACGCGATCGCGCGGTTCTGCCATTGCGGATCGTCGTGGAACAGGTGGCCGTACTCCTTGAGCGCGGAGCCGCAGCCCGCCGCGTTGATCACGTACACGTCCGCGCCGCTGCGCTCGAACGCCGCGATGTTGCGCTTCGCGAGCTCACGCCCGCGCGGCATGTCGCCGGCGTGAATGGTGATCGCGCCGCAGCAGCCTTGGTCGCGCGGCACGATCACATCGACGCCTGCGGCGTTGAGCACGCGCACCGTCGCCTCGTTCCATTCCGCGAACGCGACGTGCATGATGCAGCCCGCGTGCAGAAACGCCGTCGCGCGTTTGGTTCCGGCGGCGGCGAAGCGCTGGCCGCGTGGCGTGAAGAAGCGGTCGGAGATGCGCGGCGCCATCGCTTCCATGTCCTGCAGTCCCAGCGCGCGCAGGATTCCGGTCCGCCGCACGAGCGCGCGCAGTCCGCTGCGCTGGTAGAGCTTTAGGAAGCGCGCGGCGACGCGCATCAGCCACATCTGCTGGAACAGCATGCCGATCAGCACGGCGCGGCCCAGGCGCGCCCACCACGAGCGCGCGGGTCCTTGCGCGCGGACGATCTGCGTGCGCGCGGGCTCGAGGATCTTACCGTACTCAACGCCGGAAGGGCACACCGCCTCGCACGCGCGGCAGTCGAGACACTCGGACATCTGGTGCACGAAGCCGGGGCTGAGCAGGTCGAGCTTGTCCTCGGCGACGGCCTTGATCAGCGCGATGCGGCCGCGCGGGCCCGATGTCTCGACGAGCGTTTCGACATAGGTCGGACACGTCGGCAGACACAAGCCGCAGCGCACGCAGCGGTCGAACACGTCGGACGGCGGGACGTCCGAGCCCGTGAACCCGCGGCGGAGCGCTTCGAGCGCCGTGTCGCCATGCTGCGCGTCGGAAGGGCTCGGGGGAACCGCGGGTTCGATCACGATGACACGGGGTTCGCGAGCGCGAAGCGGGGGCCATGCATGTCCGTTCCCCGGTCGATCCCACGCGCGCGCGCAGCTCCGTCGTCGTCGACGGACGCGACCGCGCCGCCGCACGCTCGTTCTACCACGCCGTCGGCTTCAACGACGAGGACCTCGCCAAGCCGCTCGTCCTGATCGCGAACACGTGGACCGACGCGATGCCGTGCAACTTCGGGCTGCGCGCGCTCGCCGACCACGTGAAAGCCGGCGTGCGGGCGGCGGGCGGTACCCCGATGGAGTTCAACACGATCGCGATCTCGGACGGGATCACGATGGGCACCGAGGGCATGAAAGCGTCGCTCGTGTCGCGCGAGGTGATCGCCGACTCGATCGAGCTCGTCGCGCGCGGCTACGGTTTCGACGCGATCGTCGCGCTGGTGGCGTGCGACAAGACGATCCCCGCGGCCGCCATGGCGCTGCTGCGGCTCGACGTGCCGGGCTTGGTGCTCTACGGCGGATCGATCGCACCCGGCCGCTACAAGGACCGCGACCTCACGATCGGCGACGTGTTCGAAGCGATCGGGGAGCACGCCGCGGGCAAGATCGACGATGCGGAGCTGCGCGCCATCGAGTACGCCGCGTGTCCCGGCGCGGGCGCGTGCGGCGGGCAGTTCACCGCGAACACGATGGCGACGGTGCTGGAGTTTCTCGGCCTGTCGCCGGTCGGCAGCGCGAGTCCCGGCGCGACGGATCCGCGCAAGGAGAAGAAGGCGTATCAAGCCGGCGTAACGGTGATGGAGCTGCTGCGCAGCGGCGTCACGCCGCGCGCGATCGCCACGCGCGCCGCGTTCGAGAACGCGATCGCCGCCGCGACCGGAACCGGCGGCTCCACGAACAGCGTGCTGCACTTGATGGCGATGGCGCGCGAAGCCGGCGTGCCGCTGACGCTCGAGGATTTCGAGCGCATCTCCGAGCGCACGCCGATCGTCGCCGATCTGCGGCCCGGCGGCAAGTACGTCGCGCTCGACGTCGACAAAGCCGGCGGCATCCAACTCATCGCGAAGCGCATGCTCGACGGCGGGCTGATCGACGGCACCGTTCGCACGGTGACCGGGCGCGCGCTGAGCGACGAAGTCGCGAGCGCGGTCGAGACGCCGGGACAGCAAGTCGTCGCGACGGCGGAGCGCCCGTTCAAGGCGAAAGGCGGCTTGAAGATCCTGCGCGGAAACCTCGCGCCGGACGGCGCGGTGGTGAAGGTCGCGGGGCACGAGCCGGCGCTGCTCACCGGCCGCGCGCGCGTGTTCGAGCGCGAAGAAGATGCGATGCACGCGGTCGACGCGCAGCAGATCGTACCGGGCGACATCGTCGTGATTCGCTACGAAGGTCCCAAAGGCGGGCCCGGGATGCGCGAGATGCTCGGCGTGACGTCCGCGATCGTCGGGCAAGGACTCGGCGACAGCGTCGCCCTGGTGACGGACGGCCGCTTCAGCGGCGCGACGCGCGGCCTGATGGTGGGCCACGTCGCGCCCGAAGCGTTCGCCGGCGGACCGATCGCCGCGGTGCGCGACGGCGACACGATCACGATCGACGTGGACAACAGCCGTCTCGAGGTCTCGCTGTCGGATGCGGAGATCGCGGAACGCCTGAAATCCTGGCGCGCACCAAAACCGCGCTACACGAGCGGCGTCTTCGCAAAATACGCCGCGCTCGTGTCGTCGGCCGCCGAAGGCGCGGTGACGCGCCCGCCGGAGTCGGTGTGACCGTCGTGCCGTGCCGCGCGATCGAGGCGGTCGCATGATGATTTCGCTGTGCGGCAGTGTCGTTGCGGCGGTCGGCTTGTGATCGAGCTGCACTGCAGCGCCGGATGTGACGTTGCGCCGTCTGATACGGACGCGCTTTCGTGCGCGGCGTGCGGCGATCTGCTTGCGTTCGAGGTTCGCACGGATGCTTTCGACGCTCGCGCGATCGATGAAAACGCGCGCTTGCGGCGTGCTTCGCTCGATCCCAAGGACCGCAGCGGCGTGTGGCGGTTTCGCGAGCTCCTGCCGCCCGTCGCCGGGGACGCGATCACGACGCTGCGTGAAGGCGACGTTCCGCTGATCGACGCGCCGCGCGGCGCCGCCTTTGCGGGGGTCGCGCAGCTCGCATACCTGCACCTCGGGGTGAACCCGACGGCGTCGTTCAAGGACGCCGGGATGACGGTCGCGATGTCGCACGCGCGCGAGCGCGGCGCGCGCGTCGCGGTGTGCGCGAGCACCGGCAACACGGCGGCGTCGATGGCGGCCTATGCGGCGCGCGCCGGATTGACGGCCGTGGTGATCGCGCCGGTCGACGGGATCAGCGCCGCGAAGGTCGCGCAGACGCTCGACTACGGCGCGCACGTCGTCGCGGTGGAGGGCGATTTCGACGACGCGCTGCGCGCGGTGCGCGCGCTCGATCCCGCGACGGTTGCGGTGGTCAACAGCGTGAACCCCTATCGCATCGAAGGCCAGAAGACCGCGGCGTTCGTGCTGCTCGAGCAGCGTCGCTGGCACGCCCCCGACTGGGTGGTGCTGCCGGGCGGAAACCTCGGGAACGCGAGCGCGCTCGGCAAGGGCTTCCGCGAAGCACGCGCGATCGGTTTGACGACGCGCGCGCCGCGGCTCGCGGTGGTGCAAGCGTCCGGCGCGGCGCCGTTCGCGCGCGCGTGGCGCGACGGTGCCGACTTGGTTCCCGTGCGAGCGGAAACGGACGCGACGGCGATTCGCATCGGCGCGCCGGCGTCGTGGAAGAAAGCGCGCGCCGAAGTTCGCGCATCGGGCGGCGCGGTGCTGGACGTCGGAGACGGCGAGATCGCGGAAGCGCGTGCGGTGATCGGCCGCGACGGCGTCGGCTGCGAGCCCGCCTCGGCCGCGTCGCTCGCCGGTTTGAAGCGGCTGGTCGCGGACGGCAGCGTTGCGCCCGACGCGGACGTCGTGTGCGTGCTCACCGGCCACGTCCTCAAAGACACCGCGTACGCCGCGCGCTATCACGCTTCCGAAGCACCGCATGCGAACGCGATCGTGCGCGGCGTCGATCTCGCGGAATACCTGAACCTGCTGCTGTTGACGCACGCGTGAGGCGAACTGATTCCGGCGCCGGAATGACGGAGTTCACCGTCTCGGCGCCGGCGTCGAGCGCCAACCTCGGCGCGGGCTTCGACGCGGTCGCGCTCGCGCTCGAATTGCGCATGACCGCGCGCGTTCGCGGGCTCGCGGCGGGCGCGTCGCCCGAATGGACGTACTCCGGAGCGCACGCGCCGACGCACGACGGAATCCGCGGCTGCATCGAGCGCGGGATCGCGCGGATCGCGCCGGCCGCGCCGCCGTTAGCGGTCGCCGTGGACAACGAGATCCCGCTCGGCGCGGGACTCGGCAGCAGCGCCACGGCATACGCGCTCGGCGTCGCAATCGGCGCGCGGCTCGTCGCCCGCCCGCCCGGCGACGACCTGCTGGCGCACGCCGTGGCTGAGCTCGAAGGCCATCCGGACAACGCCCTGGCGGCCTGGTACGGCGGTGCGGTGGTCGCGGCGATGGGCGACGACGGCCTGACCTCGGCGCGGTTTCCCCCGCCTGACGCCGCGGCCGTCGTCGTGGTCCCCGACATCCATCTGCCGACCGAAGAAGCGCGCGCGCTGATGCCCGCGGAGTACACACGGGCCGACGCGGTCCACAACGTCCAGCGCGCCGCGCTGCTGGGCGCGGCGCTCGCCAGCGGCCGCCTCGACCTGCTGCGAGCCGCTGTCCGCGACCGGCTCCACCAGCCGTACCGCGCCGCAATGGTCCCCGGCTTGGGCGAGATGCTCGCGCTGGACGACCCGGCGATCGTCGCCGTGGCGCTGTCAGGCGCCGGTCCGTCGGTCCTCGCGCTGGTTCGCGACGACCCGGATCGAATCGGCCGGCTGATCGCGGCGATCTTCGCGCGGCACGGCGTGCGCAGCACCGTCGTGACGCCTGCCCTCGCCGTGGCGGGCCTGCTCGCCCAGCATGCGTAGATGCTCCGCCGAGCCTTGTAGCGAGCGAGCTAGAGGGGGAGCCTGCGGCCGGGAGAACGTGGTACGCCGATGATCAGCGTCAGCGTCGGTTCCCCCGCGGGGATGTGTACCGTCGCGAACCCCGCGTTTTACCGGTACGTGCTGCGCTTGGCCGAGGCGCCGCTGCATGCCAGCCCGCTGGATCGCGCGCAGCTCGACATGCTCGCGAACGTCCCGCACGCCTACGCGGACGAAGAAGAGTGCTCGGGCGACGGCTGGCGCATCGTCCCGGCGATTTCGTACGAAGACTGGCCGGTCCTCGAAGCGACCCCGCAGCGCCTGCGCGCCGCGTTCCAGACCGCCAGGCGCCTCTTGTGGAAGAACGCGGGCCCGGTCGGCATCAGCGCCGGCGACATGATCGCGGTCGACATGGAGATCGAGGGCGTCCTGGGCGTCCTGCGCCAAGCGGAAGCGGGCGGCTTCAGCGTCAACGTCTCGTACGTAAGCTAACCGCAAAAGCAAAACATCTCGCGCGCGTAACATAGCCGAAACACCGGCGTAGCGCGCGTCCGTCATCCTCATCCTCGTGCCGACGCGCGAGGACGTACTTGCAATCCGCTCGATCGAAGAAGCCTTCGATCTGTCGACCGAGAGGGTGCGAAAGCGCGAGGTCGCGCCGATTCGTGTCGCTGAGTTCGAGGATCTCATCCGTCTTACCGGTCACGCCGAGGATGCAATGGATGACGAAGCGATCGCTGAAAAGACGGTACGGTTCGTCATTCGACGAGGTGCGCCGAAGTCCAAAGATGTGGACGAGACCGCGGGACGGCAGATCGGAGTCAATTTCGAGGCCGTGGTCGAGCGCCGCGGGATACGCGTCAAGGTGTCATGGCGAATGGGGTATTTCGTCGCGACGGTGCATACGCTATAAAGGGGATATCGTGACGCCTGCCATGTCGAAGCAAGACGCGCTCGTGACCTTTGAGAAGACGATCGGTCCCGGTGTGTCGGTTCACGTCACCAACATTCCCGCAGAGATCGTCCGCTGCGAGGGCAAGGAGGACCTCACGCTGTTCGATTTCGACACCAGCTCCCGGCTCCAACACCTGCTTCGCGCCGCGCGCGCTCGTATGGCGAATGGCGAGAGCGATATCATCCTGGACTTCTCGAGCCACGAATAGCTCGTCCTACTGGCGCGGATTGAACAGCGAGCCCAGCACGCCGCCCAGGTTGCTGTGGCCGCGTTGTCGCGCGGCGCCTTCCATTGGTGCTCCGCCGACGAACGCGCCGAGCGCGCCGCCGAGCGCCCCCAAGAGGACGCCCGACCGTTCGCTGCGGCGGAACCCGGGCCTAGTGCTGCGAACGGGTATGTGCAGCGACATGGAACGCGATTCGATTCAGGGTCAGGGCCGGCGCGATCAAGACCGCAGCCGCGTGGAGAATTTGGGCGGGGACGACGAGGAGTTCGCTTCGGTAGAAGACACCGGGCCCGAGCCCAGCGAGAACCCCGCGATCGACAACGTGTAGCCGTTGGCGCAGCGGCCGCCCGGACACCAGCGCTACTCGCTGTTCCACCGCTCCGCCGAGGACGACGCGGGACGGCGCGGGTCGCACCACGCCTTCGCGGACGTGTTCGCGGGATTCGGTTCGGTGCTCGACGTCGGGTGCGGAACCGGCGTGTTTCTCGACATGCTGCGCGAGCGCGACGTCGCGCGGGTCGCCGGCGTCGACCGTGATCCCGAGATGGTCGAAGAGACGCGCGCGCGCGGGCACGACGCGCGCGTTCTCGACGCGCGCACCGAGCTGCAGACGCTCCGCGAGCGCTTCGACGGCGTGCACCTGTCGTTCGTCGTCGAGACCATGGACGGCGATGAAGGCATCGCCGCGCTGCGCGCGTGCGCCGCGCTGCTGAAGCCCGACGGCACGCTGGTCGTGCGCACGCTCAACCCGCGCAACGCCGCGGTGCGTGACGGCGCGTTCTGGTTGGAGCCGTGGGCGAAGCGCCCGTGGCCGCTGGAGACGCTGCACGCCGTGCTCACGGACCTTGGATTGCGCATCGTCGGTGCGGGCAACGAGCCGGAGGGCTGGCAGCACACGTACATTCTGGGCCGCGCGCCCGCCGCGCCGCCGCCGGACGCCGCGCGCGTCGCGGTAGTGTTCCAGGGCGAGTTCTTCGCGTACAACTCGATGGCGATCGTCAACCGTGAGCTTGCGCGCGCGCTGCTGGCGCATGAGAGCGAGCTGGTGATCGTGCCGGACGAACCGGCGCCCGAGCCGTCCGTGGCCGGCGACCCGCGCTTCGCCGCGCTGCGGGAGAGGATGCGCCGCGGCGTACCCGCGTGCGACGTGCTGATTCGCCAGTCGAACGGCGCGGCGGACTTTCGGCGCGTCGAGGGCGCGCGCGCGATCGTGCAGATCTTGCCGTGGGAGTACGGCACGCTGCCGCGCGCGTGGGTGGAAGGCTTGCGCGCGGGCGGCGCGGACGAAGTGTGGACGCCGACCGAGTACTGCAGGACGATGTTCATCGAAGCGGGCATCGCGCCCGAGCGCGTGGCCGTCGTGCCGAACGGTATCGATCCCGAGAAATTCTCGCCGGACCGTCCGATCGAACCGTATCCGCTCGCGACGCGGAAGCCGTTCAAGTTCTTGTTCGTCGGCGGCGTGCTGCCGCGCAAGGGCGTCGACGTGCTGCTCGCGGCATACCGGCGCGCGTTCACGCGCGACGATGATGTCGCGCTCGTGCTCAAGCTGCTCGGCACGCGAACGTTCTACCAGATGTCGGATGACGGCGCCGCGATTCGCGCGTTCGCCGACGATCCGCGCGCGCCGGAGCTCGTCGTGATCGACGAAGAGGTGAGCGATGACGACATCGTGCGGCTGTACCGTACGTGCGATGCGTTCGCGTTCCCGTACCGCGGCGAAGGCTTCGGGCTGCCGATGCTCGAGGCGCTCGCGTGCGGCTTGCCGGTGATCGCGACCGCCGGCGGCGCAGCGGACGCATTCCTCGACGATGACGTCGCGTACCGTATTCCGGCGGAGCGCCGGCCGCTGACCGGCGTCATGCGCGGCGAACAGCTCGCGGGCGAAGGCTGGTGGCTCGAGCCGGACGTGGACGCGCTCGCGCAGACGATGCGCCACGTGGCGACCCACCGCGAAGAAGCGCGCGCAAAAGCACTGCGCGGCTCGGAGCGCGCGCGGCGTGACTGGACCTGGGACCGCGCCGGAACCATTGCGGCGGAACGGCTCCGCAAGCTCGTCGCCCGCGGCGTCGAAGCGCAACCATGATGGAGAAGAGCGCGAGCGACCAGCGGAGGCGAACGGCGGACATGGTTCGCGTGAGCGATCAGCGGGTTGCCGAACGGCGCATCGTTTTCGGTCCGGTCGCTGAGGCGTTCGCGGCGATTCGGCTCGAGGGGCCGATCGCGCTGCTCGGGACGGCGCGTTCGCTGGGCGCGTTACGCGACGAAGATTTCGGTGCTGCGCAGGTGCAGCGGTTCGACGGCGTGCGGCCGCACAATCCGCGCGCCGTCG
>JAXDMB010000063.1:0-5322 GCA_034666325.1 Vulcanimicrobiota bacterium | reverse complement strand
TGGGGTGGGGGGGGCGCGGTGCTGCGGCCGGGGACGCTCCCGGCGGCGCATCCTGCGCCTCTGGTCGCTCGCGTTCGTCGGCGCTCCCGCCCTCCGGGCTCCGCTTCTCCTCAACGCCCCGCCGCAGCACCGCGCCCCGCCCACCCCCGGCGCGATCGTCGCTGCGCTCGATGGCGCGATTGCCCCGCCATATAGGCTCCTTAGGGCTTTTGGGTGGCTATTACTACCAGTATTGAGGGTTGGGCTGTGTCATGGAACCGGGGACAAGGTTGGAACGATGTTATCTGGGGTTCCGGGATTGGGCGACGGACGCGGCGGGGGGCTGGCGCTCCCCGCTGTCGTGCGGGCTGCTGCCGTGGTTCCAGTGGCCGCAGTCGCGCAGGCAGTTCCCGTCGCTGCGCGCGCGGAGACGATCGTGCTGCCGGCTGCCGTGTTCACGGCAGCGCCTGCCTTCTCTGGGGATCGCTTCCGCGTCGGAACGTTCGTCGATACCTTCGCCTGAGCTCGACCGTCGAGTGCCGGGGCCCGGTGTTCGGGTCCCGGCACTCGGGCGTTCAGGCCGGCACGGCGTCGTTGCCGGCTCGGTCCCAGGCTCGGTGCTTGGCGATTGCAGCTAGGAACTGGTCCGGGAGGTTGCCGAGGTTTGCGGCTTGCGTCGTGACGACGCCGGAGTTTGCGGCCGGTTCCGCGCCGTCTGCGTCGACCAGGTCGGCTGCTTGGAGGAGCTCGATGCCTTCGCCGGATGCGGCCAGGGCTTTCGCGTGCTTGTAGGCTTCGGCGACGAAATGGACTGCGTCGGCTGAGGCTGTTAGCGTTTCCGCGCTGTCCGCGCCGCCTGGGATGAAGACGGCGTCGAAGCCGACCGACGGTTCGGTGACGATCGTGTGGTCGACCGCGACCGGTTTGCCGCCCGTTGAGCGGAGGTTGCCGAGCCGGGGGGCGAGGACGAGGCCTTGGGCGCCGGCTGCTGCGAGCGCATTTTTCATCGTGTCGATCGCGTTGCCGTCGACTCCGTCTGCCGCTAGGATCGCGACTTTGCGCGATTTCGGCGTGCCGTTCGTTGCGTTTGCGACGATGCTCAGGGCGCGCGAGGATTGGACCGTTTTGCCGTTCTTCTTTGCTCGGCCGTCCGTTGCGGACGGTTTGGGCGGCTCGAGGCCGATTTGTTCGGCGACTCGCGCCGTTAAATCGGCGTCCACGTTTGCTAGGCGCGATAGCACTCGCTCGCGGATCGCGGGACGTGATACTTTGGCGAGCTCGAAGCCGAACGCGGAGACGATGTGGTGTTTTTCGACGTCCGTTTGGCTGTTCCAGAAGAGCGTCGCTTGCGAGAAGTGGTCTTTGAACGATTCGGCGCGCACGCGGCGTTTGTCGCCGCGCAGCGTTTCCAGGTAGCTTTCGAAGCCGCCGCGTTCGACCGGTTTTTCGCGGGGCCAGTTGTCGTCGATCGAGTTCGGTTCGTAGTTGGTGCGGTTGACCTTGATCTCCATCTGGTGGAGACCGTCTTGCTGGCCGTTGCGGAACGGGCACACGGGGCGGTTGATCGGGATCTGGTGGAAGTTCGGGCCGCCGAGGCGGATGAGCTGCGTGTCGAGGTACGAGAAGATGCGGCCTTGCAGCAGCGGGTCGTTGCTGAAGTCGATTCCCGGGACGACGTGCGACACGCAGAACGCGACTTGTTCCGTTTCCGCGAAGAAGTTGTCGGGATTGCGGTTGAGGGTCAGCTTACCGACGCGGCGGACCGGGATCAACTCTTCCGGGATGAGTTTCGTCGGGTCGAGCACGTCGAAGTCGAAGCTGTCGGCTTGCGCGTCGTCGAACACTTGGATGCCCAGCTCGTATTCGGGGAAGTTGCCTCTTTCGATCGACTCCCACAGGTCGGCGCGGTTGAAGTCCGCGTTCTTGCCGGCGAGTTTCTGCGCTTCGTCCCACACCAGGGAGTGCACGCCGAGCACCGGTTTCCAGTGGAACTTCACGAACTTCGACTCGCCTTGCGCGTCGATGAAGCGGTAGGTGTGAACGCCGAAGCCTTCCATCATCGCGTACGAGCGCGGCAGCGCGCGGTCCGACATCAGCCACATCAGCATGTGCGTCGACTCGGGCGTGAGCGAGCAGAAGTCCCAGAACGAGTCGTGCGCGGAGGACGCCTGCGGGATCTCGTTGCGCGGTTCGGGTTTCACCGCGTGGACGAAGTCCGGGAACTTGATCGCGTCTTGCACGAAGAAAACCGGCATGTTGTTGCCGACGAGGTCGTACACGCCTTCCTGCGTGTAGAATTTCGTTGCGAAGCCGCGCACGTCGCGCACGGTGTCCGCCGAGCCGCGCGAGCCGCCGACCGTGGAGAAGCGCACGAACACCGGCGTCTTGAGCGCGGGATCCGACAGGAAGTGCGCGCGCGTGAGCTCCGTGAGCGGCTCGTAGACTTGGAAGAAGCCGTGCGCGCCCGAGCCGCGCGCGTGCACGACGCGCTCGGGGATGCGCTCGTGGTCGAAGTGCGTGAGCTTCTCGCGCAGGATGAAGTCTTCGAGCAGCGTCGGCCCGCGCTCGCCCGCGCGCAACGAGTTCTGATCGTCGGCGATCGGCAGGCCCTGATTGGTCGTCAGGTCCGCGTTCGTGTTGTCGACGCGAAAGACGTCGAGGTCAGGACGCCGGCCATCGCCGTCAGACGAATTTTTCGGCATACAGCGTACCCATGCCCGATCGTCGGGTGGCCGACACACGCTTGATTGCTGCGCGGAACGCTGGCTCTTGCGCGCGAAGCGACCGGCGTGGCGGCCGAGTTGGAAGTCGCGCTCGATGCGGTGATCGTCGCGGTCTCCGATGAGGAGCCGCGCGTGCTCGTGCGTCTGCCGGACGAGGCGCTGCCCGCGGGCCCGTTCGATCCGCAGGGCGACCGCACGCTCGAGAGCGCGTTGCGCCACTGGGTCACGCGGCAGACGCAGCTGCAGCTCGGGCACGTCGAGCAGCTCTACACCTTTGGCGATCGCGACCGCGATCCGCGGCGGTCCGGCGGGCCGCGCATGCTGTCGATCGCCTATCTGGCGTTCGTGCGCGAGAGCGCGCCCGGCGGCAGCGATGCGGCGCGCTGGCGGCCCTGGTACGACTACTTTCCGTGGGAAGATTGGCGCGGCGGGCGGCCCGCGGTCGTGGACGACGTCGTCTTCCCGGCGGTCGAGGCGTGGATCGCCGCCGCGAGCGACGACGAGCGGCGCGTTCGGGAGCGGCGGGCGCGGCGGTGCACCTGCACGCGGCGGGCAGCCTGGAACATGGAGCTCGTGCTCGAGCGGTACGAGCTGTTCTGGGAGATGGGGCTCGTCGGCGAGTCGCGCGCGCCCGTGGCGCGGACAATCGGCGAGGCGATGGCGCTCGACCACCGGCGCATCCTCGCGACGGCGATCGGGCGAGTCCGCGGCGCGCTCGGGTACCGGCCGGTGGTGTTCGAGCTGCTGCCGCCGTCGTTCACGCTCTTCCGGCTGCAGCGCACGGTCGAGGCGCTCGGCGGCGTGCGCGTGCACAAGGGGAATTTCCGGCGGCTCGTGCTCGGCGCGAAGCTGGTCGAGGCGACCGGGGAGAGCGCGCGGGAAGGGGCGGGGCGGCCGGCGTCGCTCTACCGGTTCCGGCGCGACGTCGTGGCGGAGAGGGATATACTCGGAGTGAGTATAAACCAGCCGCTACAATGACCTTTCAACGGCGCCTTCTCCTGGCCGCGGGCGGCGGCTGGCTCTTCGATGCGATGGATCTGCTGCTGCTCGGCAGCGTGGTGGCCGCGGCCGGCCGGGAGTGGCATCTCGACAAGCCGGTCGTCGGGTGGATTATCACGGCGAACCTGTTCGGGATGTTTCTCGGCGCGTCGCTCGGCGGGATCGTCGCCGACCGGTTCGGGCGCAAGGCGGTGTTCACGTGGACGCTGCTCGCGTACAGCTTGCTCACCGGGTTGTCCGCGTTCGCATGGTCGGCCGCGGCGCTCGCGGCGATCCGGTTCTTCGCGGGACTCGGGCTCGGCGGCGAGCTGCCCGTCGCGAGCACATTGGTGAGCGAGTTCGCGCCCACGGAGAGCCGCGGGCGAACCGTCGTTCTGCTGGAGAGCTTTTGGGCGTACGGCACGGTGCTCGCCGCGTTGATCGGCGCGCTCGTCGTGCCGACCGCGGGCTGGCGCGTCGCGCTGCTGATCGGATTGCTGCCCGCGCTGTACGTGTTCGTGATCCGGCGCGCCGTTCCGGAGTCGCCGCGGTATCTGCTCGCGCGCGGTCGCGGTGACGAGGCGCGCGAGGTTGCGCGCATTGCCGGGATCGGATACGAGGCGCCGTCGCGCGCGGCGCGCGTTTCGGTGCGCGATCTGTTCGCGCCGGCGTTCGCGAAGCGCACGGTGATGCTGTGGGCGCTGTGGATCGCGCTCGTGTTCTCGTACTACGGCATCTTCACGTGGATGCCGAGCCTGCTCGCGGCGAAAGGGTTCACGCTGCAGCAGGCGCTGTGGCTCAACCTCGCGATCGCGGTGTTCCAGATTCCCGGCTATTACGCCGCCGCGGCGCTCGTCGACCGCATTGGGCGCAAGCCCACGCTCGTCACGTTCCTCGCGTGCGCGGCGATCGGCTCGTTCTTCTTCGCCGGCGCGACGCTTGCGCCGGTTCCGTCCGTCGCGGCGGTGGTCGGGTGGGGTGCGGTGATCGCGTTCTTCAACCTCGGCGCGTGGGGCGTGACGTACACGTACACGCCGGAGCAGTATCCGACGGCGATCCGCGCGAGCGGCGCGGGACTCGCGGCGGGCGCAGGACGGCTGGTCGGCGCGTTCGCGCCGACGATCGTCGGCGTGATGCTGTACCGGCTCGACTCGCCGTACGCCGTGTTCGTCGTGTTCGCGTGCGTGATGCTCGCCGGCGCGCTGGTGGTGCTTCTGCTCGGGGAAGAAACGCGCGGAAAGAGCCTGGAGGAGATCAGCGAAACTCGCCTCGCCGCGTGATGCGTTGACGGACGTATGATGCCCGAAGCAGAGCATCGGCGTCGTGCGCGGCGACATCACGGCGCTCGACGTCGATGCAATCGTCAACGCGGCGAACAGCGGCTTGCGCGGAGGCGGCGGAGTGGACGGAGCGATCCATACTGCGGCCGGACCCGAGTTGCTGCAAGCATCGTCGCGGAGTACGCACTTGAGGAACTGTTCCGCCAACGCACCGACGACGACATCGCCGCCGTCCTTCGCGGGCGCGGCCACAGCCTGCGCAGGGCTCGCCCGGCGCCCCGAGCCGATCAGTAGTAGCCCGGCACGGCGATGCTCACGCAAGCAGCGACGTTCGAACCGATACCTCAGACCACGACCACGCC
>JAXDMB010000062.1:0-10811 GCA_034666325.1 Vulcanimicrobiota bacterium | reverse complement strand
CCGCGAGCGCGAGCAGCGACACCACGAAGCCGACGATCAGCAGCGGCGCGACGATGCGTGACAGCGAGATCCCGCCGGCCTGCATCGCGGTCACTTCGCTCTCGCTCGACAGCCGCTGCATCGCGAGCAGCGTACCGAGCAGCATCGCCATCGGGATCACCAGCAGCAGATACGCCGGCATGTCCCACAGGAAGTACTCGACCGCGGCCCACAGCGGCGCGTGCTGCTCCGACACGAGGCGCCCGATCGCGAGGATCTGCGTCGCGACGAAGATCAGCGTGAACGCCGACAAGCCGAACAGGAACGGGCCGCCGAGCTCGGCGACGAGATAGCGGTCGAGGATCGTCGGCGGCCACAGCGGCGACCGCGGCGCGGTGTGTCCCAGCGCCTGGGTCTGCGTCACAGGCGGAAGCTCTCGCCCAAGTAGAACTTGCGCGCGACCGGCGAGTCGAGCACGTCCTGCGCGGTCCCGCTCACCTCGATCTTGCCCTCGTTGAGAATGTACGCGCGATCGACGATCGCGAGCGTCTCGCGCACCTGGTGGTCGGTGATCAGTACGCCGAGGCCGCGATCGCGCAATTGCCGGATCATCGACTGAATGTCGGCGACCGCGATCGGATCGATGCCGGTGAACGGCTCGTCGAGCAGCAGAAAGGCGGGCTCCGTCGCGATCGCGCGCGCGATCTCCACGCGGCGCCGCTCGCCGCCCGAGAGCGAGTCGCCGCGCGCGTCGATGAACTGCGACAGCCCGAACTCCGCCAAGAGCTCCGGCAGCCGGCGCTCGCGCTCCGCGCCCGGCACGCCGTTCATCTCCCAGATCAGCCGCAAGTTGTCGCCGACGGAGAGCTTGCGGAAGATCGAGTTCTCCTGCGCGAGGTAGCCGATGCCGGCCCGCGCGCGCTCGTGCATCGGCGCGCCGGTGATCTCGCGCGCGCTGCCGCCGCGCTCGAGCACGACGGTGCCGCCGTCGGGCCGGATCAGCCCGACGACCATGTAGAACGTCGTCGTCTTGCCGGCGCCGTTGGGGCCGAGCAGCCCGACGACCTCGCCGCGGTGCACTTCGGCGCTGACGCCCTTCACGACCGTGCGCTGTCCGTAGCGCTTCTCCAGGTCGCGCAGCACGATGCGGTCGCCGGCCGCGATGGTGCGATCGCCCGGTCTCATCCGGGATTCCCCGTGACGTTCACGTCCTGCAGCTTCACGTCGCCGTCCAGATGCTGGCCGCCCAGCTGCAAGCCGTTGGGCGCGGTGAGCCGCACGTTGCCTTCACCGCGGAAGCGCTCGGTGTTGCCGTTGTAGGTCAGGGTGTCGCAGCTGAGCACGCTGCCGCCGCTCGTGTGGGCGTGCACGCCTCCGGTCATCACCACCGTCTTGTCCCGCTCGGTGATGTGGGCCTTCGGCGCGTCGGCGATCGTGGTGGTGCCGCCCTTGTCGCGAAAGGTGACGTGCGGCTGCTCGAGCTCCCCGGTCGCCTCGTTGGTTCCGTTGCGCTGCATGTTCCCCGAGAGGGCGCGAATCGTGTAGACCTTGCGGCCGTGCACCGTTTCCACGATGGTGACGTACTGCCCGTTGCCGCCGCGCGTTTCGACGTGGATCGGAACGGGCGTGGCGCCGCTGGCCCGGGGCGCGGCCGCCGAGGCGCCCGGCGCCGGCGACGCGGTTCCGCCCGCGGGCGCGTGCGGCGCACAGCCGGCCGCCAGCAGCAGAGTGACGGCCGCGGCCCGTCTAGCGCAACGCATCGGTGCGCACGGCGGCGAGGGCGAGCGGAACGACCTGGAGGCCCAGCGGGAAGAACAGGCTCAGCGTGTTGATCCCGCCGTCGACGAGCAGCGCGACCAGCGCCGCGGCAAGCCCGAAGCCCAGGGCGCGGGGCAGCGCGGCGGAGCGCCGCGCCTCGCGCAACACCATGCGCAGGACGATCGTGAACGATGCCGTGAGGGTCACGACCGCAACGATACCGCCCTCTGCTGCGAAAGCTATCGGGAGCGAGTGGGGGTCGAACGCGACGGCCGTGCGGCCGCCCGGCGCCTCGGGCGGGCGCATCGCGTCGTACGTGCGCGGGAAAGCGAACGGGCCGACGCCGAGCAGCGGGAAGCGCGCGAACGTCGTGAGCCCGGTGTGCCAGGCGACCGTGCGCGCCTCCGTGTCGCGCGGGTTGTGGTGCGCGGCGCCCGCGACGGCGTCCAGGGCGAACCCCGCCACCGCCGCGACCACGGCCGCGGCCAGCAGCGCGCGCGCGCGCGCCGCGAGCGCGTAGACCGCCACGCCGCAGACCGCGGACAGCGCGCCCCAGCGCGAGAAGGTCGCGCCCAATGTGATCGCCAGGACGATCGCGCAGGCGGTCGCGAGCCGGTCGCGGCCGCGGGTCGCCGCGGCGAGCGGGACGGCAACGCCCAGCGCGATGAGCGTGTAGGCCGCCAGCTCGTTGGGGTTCAGGAACGTCCCGATGGCGCGGCCGTTGTTGAACGCGTAGAGCGCCGCCGGGCGGTGCGACGCGACCATCGCGAGCGCGAGCAGCGCTGCGGCCAGCGCCGACCACAGGAAGGTTCGCACGCACAGCCGCACCGTCGCGGCGTCCGCCGTGCGGGCCAGCACGAGCCCGACGCCCCCGAACCCGGTGACGAAGAGGCCGAGCCCGATGCCGAGCGCCGGATCGAAGCCCGGGATCGCGGCCAGGACCGTCGCGGCGCCCGGAGCCAAGAACGCGAACGTCAGCCAGTCGCGGCCGGCCGCCCGCACCGCGGCGGGAACCACCGCGAGCAGCGACGCCAGCGCGAGCAGCGCGATCAGCACCGTGACGGCGCGCGGCAGCAGCGGCGGGATGCCCGGTCCGGCGGGGAAGAGCGCGGCGAACGTGCCGTAGAGCGGGATGACGGCGAAGAGCACGGCCAACCCGATCGTCGTCGTGCGGCTCACGCGGCGCCGGCCAGTCCGGCGACGGCCTGCGCGATCGCGCGCGCGCCGCCCGGGCCGCCCATCCGCTCCCGTCCGACGGCGCCCATCCGGGCGCGCCGGACGTCGTCCGCCAGCAGCGCCGCGATCGCGTCCGCGGCCGGTTCCGGCGTGCCGGGCACGATCAGCAGCGCGTCGCCGAGCAGGCCGACTTGGCGCTTGCGGTACCAGGCGTCGCGCGGCGAGTCGTCGAGCTCGAGCGCCACGACCGGCAGCCCTTCGGCGGCGGCCGCTTCGTTCGCCGTGCCGCTCTGCCCGATCGCGAGCGTGGCGCCGTGCAGCAGCGCGCCCAGCGGACCGGTCCAGGCGCGCAGCCCGCCGCGCTCGAGGGCGGGCGCGAAGCGGCGCGCGTCCAGGTTGGGTGCGACCGACAGCACGGCGTCCGGCTCGGCGCCGCGCGCGCGAAGCGCCGCGACGACGTCCGCGATGCGCAGCGCGTCCGCGTACGCGCGCTCGCGCGAGCCCGGCAGCAGCGCGAGCCGCAGCGGTGCGCGCCAGTCCACGCGCGCGTCGGTCGCGAGCAGGTCGACGATCACGTTGCCCGGCGCTTCCGCCGGCAAGCCGTGCGCGCGCAGATCGCTCGCGGTCGCCGCGTCGCGCACGAAGATGCGCCGCGCGACGCGCAGGATGCGGCGCTCGCCCGGCCCGTACGCCGCGACGTACACGCTCTTCGCGGTGCCGACGTACGCCAGCGGCGAGCGCGGGATGCGCGCCAGCGCGCAGGCGTACGCGTCGCCGACCGCGACGATCGCGGCGTAGCGGCCGTCGCGCCGCGCCGAGCGCAAGAACGCGATCTGCCGCGCGAACAGCGCCACGAACCCCGCGCCCAGATCGCGCACGAACGCGCGCACGTTGCCCATCGCGACCAGGCCGCCCGACGGCATCGCGCGCTGCGGCCCGACGTCGGGGAAGTCGCCGCCGCCGAGCCGCTCGCCGACCAGCGCGAAATGCTCGGTGCGCACGTTCGCGATGGCGCGCGCTTCCTGCGCGATGCGCGCGGCGATCGCGGCTTCGCCGTGGCCGTTGGTAATGAAGAGAACGTCAGGCACCGGGTTCGAGCACCATCACGTCAGCGGTTCCAGCGCGAAGTCGGTGATGCGCGCGCGGCCGCTCGCGTCTTTCGACAGCTCCGTGCGCGACGCGAACTCCGCGAACGGACCCGCGTGCACGATCGGCACGCCGTTCACGACTTCGGGTTCGTGCAGCGTGTCGTGGCTGTGGCCGCCCAGGATCAGCTCGAGGCGCGGAACGCGCTGCGCGAGCAGACGGTCGTGCGGCAAACCGAGATGCGACAGCGCGATCAGCGTCGTTTCGGGCGGCGTCGCGTCCGCGATGCGCTGCGCGACGGCGATCGGATCGGCGAAGCGCCACGAGAACACGCGCTCCCACCACGAGCCGGTCGGATATTGCACGACGAGCAGCCCGAAGAAGCGCAACGTCCACGCTGACGTCCCATCGTCGCGCCACACGACGACGTCCGTGGAGAACGGCAGCGCGCGGCCTTTCGCGTCGCTGAGGTTCGCGCACGTCAGCGGGTGCTTCATCTGCGCGGCGCGCGCGCACACCGCGCCGAAGAGGTAGTGGAACTCGCGGTTGCCCATCGCTTGCACGTCGACGCGCGCGGCGTCGAGCTCGGCGATGATCGGCTCGCGCCGGTAGTACATCGTTTGCGAGCCGCGCAGCGAGTCGCCGCAGTCCGCGTACAGTCCCGGCTTCGCGGCGCGCAGCGCGCTCATCGGCGCGGCGACGTGGCGGCGGTCGTGGACGTCGCTGGTGTGGTAGATGCGCATCACGCGCGCTCCGCAGCGGCGGCCAGCACCCAATCGGCGTTGCGCTGCAGCGCGTCCGGCGGGCCGAGCGCGTCGCGCACGCGCGCGTACCCGTCCTGCTGTTGCGCCGGATGCGCGAGCAGCTCGAGAAGCGCGTCGGCGAGCGCGGCCGGCGTCGCGGCTTCCTGCAGCAGCTCGGGAACCACCGGCTCGTCGAGCACGAGGTTCGGCAGCGTGACGTACGTGCCGTGATAGATGCGCCGCGCGATCTTCGCTTGCGCGGTGGAGAGCACGTACAGCGCAACGGCCGGCGTCTGGATCAGCGCGGCTTCGAGCACGGCCGTCCCGGACGCGATCGCCGCGGCGTCGGCCTCGCGCAGCGCCTCGCGCGCGTCGCGCACGATCTCCACCGGAAGCGGCGAGCGAAACGACAGCAGGTGCTCGGCGTGCTTCTGCGCGTCGTCGTCGGCGGCGACGAGCGTCGCGCGAACGTTCGGGCGCACCTCGCGCACGCGCGCGAGCGCGTCGAGCAGCCGCGGCGTGTGGCGCTCGATCTCGCCGGCGCGGCTCCCCGGCAGCAGCGCGATCACGCCGCGGTCGCTCGGCGGTGCGGGCCGCGGCGCGCGCGGCTCGATCGTCGACACCAGCGGATGTCCCACGAAGCCGATCGGAAGCCCGAGCGAGCGGTAGAAGTTCGCTTGGTGCTTGAAGATCGTGAGCGCGTCGCACGACGACGCGACCGCGCGCGCGCGCTTCACGCTGTCGAGCCACGCGGACGGCGGCGCGTAGTACACCACGGGATTGCGAAAGCCGAGCGCGCGGAGCATGCGCGCGAGCCGCAGGTTGAACGCGCCGAAGTCGACCAGCACCACGAGGTCCGGCGGGTCGCGCCGCAGCGCCAGCGCGACGCGCAGCCCCGCGGTTATGGTGCGCGGCAACCGCCGCAGCGCTTCGAACACGCCCAGCGACGCCCAGCCGCGGTTGCGCTGCACGATGCGCACGCCCGCGCCCTCGAGACGCGTGTCGCCGATCGCTTCCGCGCGAATGGGACCGCGCGCGCGCATCGCACCGAGCAGATCGGCGGCGAGCAGCTCGCCCGACGCCTCGCCGGTCGAAAAAAAGACCCTCATCCTAACGGCGCTCCGCCCCAGGCTCCGCGCCCCCCACGCCTACGGCGCGGGGCCTCCGAACCGTCGGGGCCCTCGACGTCGTCGCGGTTGCACGATTCCCCGAGGGGCTCCGTAGCACGATGATTTCCTATTTCAAGATCCCGCGCTCGGAGCCGGCTTCCAGGAACGCGAGCAGCGTGCGGCCTTCTTCCGTGCGCACCGTCTCGCGCAGCGCGGTGACCGCCTGCGACACGTTCTTGTCCGACTGGTAGATCGTCTTGTACGCTTCTTTGAGCTCGGTGAGCGATTCGCGCGCGAAGCCCGCGCGGCGCAGCCCCACGAGGTTGAGCCCGTACACCTCGGGCGGGTTGCCGTCGCACAAGAAGTACGGCGGCAGATCGCGGCCGAGCTTGGAATAACCGCCGACGAACGAGTAGCGGCCGATGCGCACGAACTGGTGCACGCCGGCCATCGCGCTGATCAGCGCGTGATCCTCGACGACCACATGTCCGGCGAGCTGCGCGAGGTTCGACATCGTGACGTTGTTGCCGACGCGGCAGTTGTGCGCGACGTGCGCGTACGCGAGGATCAGACAGTCGTCGCCGACCGACGTCAAGCCGCCGGCGTCGGCGCTGCCGCGGTGGATCGACACGTACTCGCGGATGACGGTGCGCGCGCCGATCGTGGTGTGAGAGATCTCGCCTTCGAGAGCTTTGCGGTCCTGCGACGGCCCGCCGATCGTCGCGAACGGATGGATCACCGTGTCCTCGCCGATGCTCGTGCGCCCGGTGACGACGACGTGCGCGAGCAGCGCCGCGCGCGCGCCGATCGTGACGTGCTCGCCCAAGACGCAGTACGGCCCGATGTCGGCGTTCTTCGCGATGTTCGCGTTCGGGTGGACGATCGCGCTCGGGTGGATCACAGGTGCAGCACGCGCGCGTCGTACGCGAACGCCGACGGATCGATCGAGATCGAGAACGTCAGCTCCGCGCTCACCACCGCTTTGCCGTCGACCGTCGCGTCGACCGCCACCCAGCCGATGTTCAGCTTGTGCTTGATCACGCGCGCTTCCATGTCGAGCCGGTCGCCCGGCACCACCGGGCGGCGAAACTTGGCCTTGTCGATGCCGGCCAGATACGGTACCTTGCGCGCCATGTCGCCGGGCTCGAGGATCGTCGTGCCGCCGAGCTGCGCGAGCGCCTCGATCATGTAGACGCCCGGAAACAGCGGGTTGCCCGGAAAGTGGCCGGTGAACATCGGCTCGTTCGCCGTCACGTTCTTGTAGCCGCGCGCGCGCACCATGGGCTCCAGCTCGGTGATGCGGTCGATCAACAGCATCGGGTAACGGTGCGGCAAGATCTTCATGATCTCGCGCACGTCGAGGATCGGCACGAATCAAACGTCCTCTACTGAGATTGCATCGGCCGCAGGCCGACGGCGGATTCGTCGAACGACGAACCCACCAGCTCGCGCACCGCCGTGCAGTGCAGCTTGTGCCCGCTCTTGATCGCGATCACCTCGCACTGCGGGTACGCGCCGAGCAGCGCGAAGTCGCCCACCAGGTCGAGGATCTTGTGGCGCGCCGGCTCGTTGGGCGCGCGCAGCGGCGCGAGCGGGCCGTCGGGACCGAACACGACCGCGTTCTCCAGGGTTCCGCCCTGCGCGAGGCCGCGCTTCACCAGCGCCTCCACCTCGTGCAGGAAGCCGAACGTGCGATTGGGCGCGACGTCGCGCCGGTACGCCTCGGGCGTGATCTCGGCCTCGACGTACTGCGCGCCGATCGGGGCGGGATAGTCCACGGTCATGCGCACGCGAAACGACGCCGCGGGCGCGATGAGCAGCATCTTGTCGCCGTCGCGGAACACGCGCGGCTCGGTGGGGATCCAGCGGATGCGCGCTTCGTGCAGCGTCGTGAGGCCGACCGCGTCGATCGCGTCCGCGAACACCTTCGCGCTGCCGTCCTCGACCGGAATCTCCGAGCCGTCCACGGCGATCAGGGCGTTGTCGACCCCGCAGCCCAGCAGCGCCGACAACAGGTGCTCGACGGTCGACACACGGTGACCGCCGGTGCCCAGCACCGTCGCGCGGACGGTCTCGACCACGAAATCGGCACGCGCGGGAAACTCGACCTCGTCGTTGAGCCGGAAGCGGAGGCCGTGACCGGCGGGGGCGGGGAGGACGCGCACTCGCGCCGGCATGCCGGTGTGGAGGCCGGCACCTTCGAACGCGATCGCGTCGCGCAACGTCGTCTGGTACTGCACTTAGCTCTCGCTGGGCGGGCCCTTTTCCAGGGCATCGACCCGAGCGTACAGTTTCGGCAAGCGCCGGATGTACGCCTGGAGCCGCACGTGGTCGCGGTGGTTCTGCGCGGGCTGGCCGGTAAAAAACGCGCCGTCCGGAACGTCGCCCCACACGTGCGAGCCGCCGCCGATGGTCACCCGGTTGCCGATCGTCGTGTGGCCCGGGAACGACGACTGCCCGGCCACGCGGACGTAGTCGCCGATGGTCGTCGTGCCGGCCAGCCCGGCGAAGGCGGCGATCGCGGTATGGCGGCCGATTCGCGCGTTGTGCCCGATCTGGCAGAGGTTGTCGATCTTCGTGCCCTCGCCGATCGACGTCACGCCGGTCTGCGCGCGGTCGACGCACGTGTTCGCGCCGACCTCCACGTCGTCGCCGAGCGTCACGATGCCGACCTGCGGGATCTTCACCAGGCGCCCGTCCAGGAACGCCCAGCCGAAGCCGTCGCTGCCGATCACCGCGCCGGCCTGCAGCACGACGCGGTCGCCGGCGACGCAGCGGTCCGCCATGTACGCCCGCGGGTGGAAGAGGCAGTCCGCTCCGACCGCCGCGTCGGCGCCGATCACGACCCCGGCGGCAAGGACGGTCCGGTCGCCGACGCGCGAGCGCGCCCCCACCGACGCGTGCGGGCCGATCCAGACGTCCGCGCCGATCTGCGCGTTCGGTTCGATCGCGGCGGTCGGGTGCACGAACGGGCCCCGGGGCCGCGGCGGCTCGAGCTCGGCGAGCAGCGCGGCGAGCGCAACGCGCGCCGACGGCACCGCGAGAATGGGCTTCGGATACGTCCGGCCGGGATCGACGAGGGCCTCGTCTGCAAGCACGGCAGCGGCCTTCGACTCCAGCGCGCCGCGCAAGTAGCGCTCGTCGACGGCGAACGTCAGCGACGTCGAATCAGCATCATCGACGGCCGCGATACGCTCCACGACGACGTCCGCATCACCAACGACCCTCCCACCGACCCGGTCCGATATCGCCCCCAACCGTCCCAGTGGATTCGCGGAAGGCGAATCCATCATGGTGAAGGGCTCGGCTTTTCCTCGATCTTGAGGATCTTCTCGACGTCCGGCGTGATGTCGACCCCGCCGTATCCGACGTACTGGCGCGTGAAGACGTAGGTGAGGTGCTTGTCGCCGGCAACTTTTTGCGCCGCGTCGCTGACGTCGTGGCTGAGCTCGTTCTGCGCCTGCGAGAAACGCGCTTGCAGCTGCGCGCGCGCCGACGCCTTGTCGCGCGCGGAGCGGCTGGAGCGCTCGATCGTCTGCGCGTCGTTGGCGAGCTGGTTCTGGTAGTTCTGGAACTTGGGCCAGTTCTGCGAGATGCGCTGGACGTCGACGAGTCCGATGTTGCTCTGCGAGCCGCCGTTGTTGCAGGCGCAGAGCGACGCGAGCAGCGTGGTCGCGAGAAGGGCGCGCGCGCTTTGGTTGATGGTCATTCGTGCAGACTTTCGATGTCCTTGAGAGCATCCGGCGTGAGATCGACTCCGCCGGCGGGTGCGACGACGTTGGTGAGGACGACGGAGATGCCGCGCTGCTGCGCGATCAGGCGCACCTCGCGATCGATCTGCGCGACCATCTGGTCGTACAAGTCGCCGCGCTTCTTGCGCAGCGAGGCGATCTGCGACTGCGCGTCGCGCTGCGAGCCGGCGTCGACGCCGTGCAGCTGGGCGTAGCGGCGCGACAGATCCTGGCGCGTCTTCTCGAAGTCGGCGATCGTCGTCTTCGCGTCGTCCTGGAAACGCTTCTGGTAGTCGTTGTGCAGCTGCTCGATCCGCGTGCGCAGCGCGGGCGGCAAGTTGGGATTGATCTGCTGCTGGATGCGTCCGTTGATCACGTTCGTGCGCACGACCGGACCGCTCTGCACCGTCACTTGCTTCAGGAGCGAGGCCTGGCGCTGCGACAGCGAGCCCAGCGAGCGCTTCTGGATCGTCGCGACCTGCGCGTTGAGGTCGGTCTGCACTTGATCGCGCAGCTGCGCGTTGAGCGCCGCGAGCGTCTGCTGGTCGCGGTTGCGCAGCGCCGCGAGCGCGTCCGCTTCTTTGCGGTCGAGCGCGGTGAGCTGCTTCTGCGCGTCCTCGCGCGCCGCGTCGTCGAGCGCGAGCGACGTGAGCTTCGTGCGCAGCGCGAGCCGCTGGGGCGCGTCCTCGCTGGCGAGCTTGAGCGAGAGCGCGGACTCTTTCGAGTTGAGCTCGTCGGCCTTCGCGCGGTACGTGCGGTCGGCGCGGTCGGCCAGCGCTTTCTGCGCGGCGCCGATCTGCGCTTGATCCTGTTTCTGCAGCGTCTTGCGGTACGCGTCGAGGTCGTGCCGCGCTTGCGTCGCGACGCCGGTCTGCTGCTGCTGCGCCGTCGCGTTGACGCTGCCGGCGATCTGCGCCGCGCTCGGGCCCGTCTGCCCGGCGCCGCGCATCGCGGCCGCGATCGCGGCCGATTCTTGCTGCTGGTACTGCTGCTGCTTCTCGCTCAGCAGCTTCTGCGTGCGGTCCGCGGCGTCGTGCAGCTCTTTTTGCAGCTGGCGCTCGCGCTCGGCGAGGTGCGGATCCGTCTTCGCTACTTGCGGCGCGATCGCGGTCAGGTTGAACGCGTCGATGCTGCGGTCGTAGCGCGCGAGCTGGTCGTAGAGCGGGTGCTTCTGCACGAGCTCGTCCATGCGAACGTAACCGACCGCGCCCGATCCGGACGCCGCCGGC
>JAXDMB010000061.1:0-2957 GCA_034666325.1 Vulcanimicrobiota bacterium | reverse complement strand
ATCTTATGGCCGGAGACGCGGCTCGACGCGGTGCGCTGCGGCATCGGTCTATACGGAATCTGGCCGAGCGCGGAGTCGGAGACGCTGATGCGCGAGCGCGGGCTGGCGCTGGAACCAGCGCTGGCGTGGCGCACGCGCATCGTCGCGCTTCACGAGATCGATGCGGGAGCGACGGTCGGTTACGGTCGCACGTGGCGCGCGGAGCGCCGGTCGCGCATCGCGACGCTGCCGATCGGCTACGCCGAAGGGCTGCCGCGCAGCGCCGGCAACGCCGCCCAGGCGCTCGTGCGCGGGACGCGGGTCGCGGTGATCGGACGCGTCTGCATGAACATGGCGTTCGTGGACGTGACGAGCGTGCCCGGCGTGACGGCCGGCGACGCCGTGACGCTGATCGGCGCGGACGGCGGCGAGCGCATCACCGCCGAAGAGCTGGCGGCCGCCTGCGGCACGATCGGATACGAGCTGGTGGCCCGGCTGCCCGCGCACGTTCCGCGCACGTACGGCGTTACCGAACCGTGATCCACGCCCTCACGTTCGCGGCTTACGCAATCACGCTCGACGGAAAGACGGTGCTGCCGCACGCGCGCGCGGCCGTCGCGGACGGTCACGTGCTGCTGCCGGTGCGTTCGCTCGGGAACGCGCTCGGCGCGAACGTCGGCTACGACGGGCGCTCGCACACGATCACCGTGCAGCGCGGTGCGCACGTCGCGACGATTCCCGCGCAAGGCACGGTTCGCGTCGTGAACGGCACGGCGTACGCCCCGTTGCGCTCCGTCGCGACGGCATTCGGGCTCGGCGTGGGATACGACGCGCGCACGCGCACCGTCGCGCTGCAGGACACGGGCGCCGCCGTACCGGTCGCGCGCATGACCGGGCCGTCCGCTCTGCCGCAACCGGCGCTCACGCCCGCTCCGCCGGGAGCGTTCGCGATCTCCGAGACGCCGCGCAACGGCACGCAGGTTCACGAACCGTATCCCACGATCTCAACGCGCTTCGCCGGCGCGACCGCGATCGACCCGCGCTCGCTGCGCGTGCTGGTCGACGGTTTCGACGTGACGCCGTACGCGTCGATCGTCGGCGACCAGGTTCTCCTCACGCCGCGCACCGCGCTCGCGCCGGGACGGCACGACGTGGTCGTCACCGCGCGCGACACCAGCAACGGCGCCGCGCTCGGCAACGCATGGTCGTTCGACGACAGCTTCGCGTTCTCGAACGTACCCGTCGTGGCGCCGACGCCGTTCGCGGTCAGCGCGATCTGGATCGACCGGTGGATCACGCCGGGAACGAATGCGTTCGACGTCTATGTGGAAGGCGCGCCCGGCATCACGGGCTACGTCGGTGTGGACGGCGTCGGCGGATTCTTCCCGCTCAGCGTGAACAGCGCGAACTCGTACGTCGCGCACGTCTTCGTTCCCAACGGCGTGAACCAGCCGTTCGCGCGCATCGCCGCGCGCATCACGCTGCCGAACGGACAGCTGCAGACGATCGTCCTGCCGCAGCGCTTCAACATCACCACGCCGCCGATCGTCCTGACAACACCGGCGCCTCCGCGCCCGACACAAATCCCGTCCCCGCGGCCAACACCGACACGCCGCTCAGTCGACGTCCCAACTCCGACTCCACCGCCAGCGCACCGCGGCGTCCTCACGTCGACGCCAACACCGGCGCCGACAATTCCGCCGGCGCCGCCGCGCACGCCTGCACCCGGCCCGACACCGTCGCCGGTACCCGCACCGAGCGCGTCGCCGACGCGTATTCCGACCCGCATCGTGCCGCCGATCCCGTTACCGACGCGCACGCCGATTCGGATCCCGGCGCCGATCGCATCGCCGGCACGCACGCCGGCGCCAGCTCCAGCGCCGGTGCGAACGATTGCACCAGCATCGGTATCGACAGCTGCGCCGACACCGCCGCCCACCGCGACGCCGTTGCCGGAAAAAACCCGCCGTCCGCTCATACGGCGGACGCCAGCGCCGACACCAACGCCAACGCCGAGCGCACCAGGCTAGCTTATCGACAACAGGAGTTTTTCGGGTTGAAACACCTCGTTGAACGAGCAATCGCAATTGCGAGTATCGTCGTGCTCAGTGCGTGTGGCGCCGGTCATGGCGTAGCACTGCCGACGACGAATGGGACCGACGCCTCGACACACATGGCGTCAACACACTATGCGGCCCTGCGACGGGTCCCGGCCGGCCGGCTCGTCCCGAATTCAAAAGAATACGACTACGACACGATCTTGGTTCGGGTCTCGAGCCAAAATGCTCGCGTTTTCATGGCGCCGCAAAGCGTTTCGAGCAGCGCATCGGAGCTGCGCGTCACGGATAGCGCCGGCCGGTCATTCGAATTTCCGGCAGGGTCGACGGTGACCCGCGGCCATGGGCGGCACTACGTGCTTCCTGGGCACGCGCTTCCAACGTACCTTGCGCATGCGAGATACGTCCGCACCATAACGGAGGCGGACGTCCACTGATGTTGCGATGGTTAGCCTTCGCGCGACGCTAAGCGTCGTCTTCTTCAGCAGATCGTCAGCGCAGTGCGGCGATCGCGTCTGCTAGGCGCAGCGTTCCCTCGTAGAGTGCGCGGCCGATTATCGCTGCGTCCACGTTTGCCGGTGTGCCTTCGCGCAATGCGACGAGGTCTTCCAGCGTGCGCGCGCCGCCGCTTGCGGTGATGCGTGCTGGGGCCAGCGATGCGACGTGCGCCAATGCGGCAATGTCGTAGCCTGCGCCCATGCCGTCGCGCGCTATTTCCGTGTAGACGATGCGGCGCACGCCCCAGGCCGCCACCGTGCGCACGAGGTCGTCGCGCGAGATCGCGCTTTCGGCGAGCCAGCCGCGCGTTGCGACGCGGTCGCCGCGCGCGTCGATTCCCGCGACGATGCGCTCGCCCCAGCGCTCCACGATCGCACGCGCGTCGTCGGGCTTCTCGACAAGCAACGTTCCGATCACGACCGT
>JAXDMB010000060.1:0-8912 GCA_034666325.1 Vulcanimicrobiota bacterium | reverse complement strand
TTGTCCTCTACGGCTCCTACCGCAGTACGCTGCTGATGCTGATCTTCGCCGCGGCAAGCGCGGCGAGTGCCGCGCTCTCGGCCGCGTCATCGACGCTCAGACACAAGTTCGACGCGGACCGTGCGCTAGCGGGCGTCGGCATGATGGTCGCGCGAACGCCGGAGTCCCGCAAGGTCTTCGTCGCGATCATCGTCCCCGAATTGGACGGGAACAGCAAGATGACGCTTGTCACGTTACGTCGGTGTCGCGCTCAGATGGTGGTGCAGCTGCTCGCGAAGCGCTGCGTTCGCCTCCATCTCGCGCGTCAGCGCTTCCGCCGTCTCGCGCGACGTGAAGTCGACCAAGTCTTCGAGCCGCCGGAACAGTGCCGCCACGGCGCGCGTCAGCCAGAACAGAACGCCGCACTCGATGACGACGGCGAGCGCGTGAAGCGCGACGCGGTCGATGCCTTCTTCCGGAAACACGTTCGCCGGCAGCACGAGATCGAGCAGCAAATGATGGCCGGCGGTCAGTGCGGCCGACACCGCGATCACGCGCCAGTCGATGTACGCTGCGAGCATCGCGAACATCCCGAAAAAGTACATGTGGTAGTCGATCTGCCAGTCGCCGTTGCCGGCCATCCCGCTGAAATGACCGCGGCCGGCATAGACGAACAGGATCGGCCCGAAGGTGAGGCACACCGCCATGATGGAGCGCAGCGCCAGCCCGTCGCGCATCTTCCACGCCGCGAGCGTCGCGACGACCGCGATCGCGGCGGCGATCGCCGCCGGTTCGCGCCACGAGTTTCGGCCGATCAGCGCCACCCCGGCCGCCAGCAGCACGTGCGCCCAGACGACCCACACGAAGATCTTGGTGGCCGTGGCGCGGATATGGTCGAGCGTAAACGTGTTCGGCAACTGAAAATGTCCTTCGTCGAAACGACAACGGCCCGGCAGATAGGGCATCGGCCGAAACGCGATTCGCCCTTAGCGATGGAACGAAAGACTTTGGTACGGTAACGTACACCCGCGTCCCGCGCGGTCCAGCGTTTCGCTTCGCTCACGCGAGCGGCAAGCGGCGGAACTGCGCCTGCTGCTGCGGCCGCCCCGCGTACATCTTCGCGGACTTCACGATCCTGCGCTCCACGAGGTTGCGCCGCAGCATGTCCTTGAGCCGCGCCAGCACCGTGAACGGCTTTGCGCCCAGGCGCGCCGCCAGCGCATCGACGCTCTGCCACTCGTCCGTGAGCAGCGGCAACAATCGCTCGTCCCAGCTCGATTCCGTCGTGTCGTTCGGCACGCTAAGGCCAACCTCGAGAATCCATGCGATGCGATACCGCCGCACGGCGGGCGAACCCTCGCGCGGAAGCGGCGCGGCAGCAATCGCCGCACGTCCTGCCGAACGAGGCGGCGTGACGAGATCCCAGGCGTGATCGGACGACGCGACTTCACCGCGCTCGCCGCCGCCTCGCTGCTCGCCGGCGCGCTGCCGGGATGCGGCACGAGCAAAGCTACGGCGACCGCTTCGACGGAGCGCGCGCCGTCGTTCACCGCAGCGACGCGCACGATCCGCGGCATCGTCGCGCGCGACGCCGCCAACCCAGCGATCCTGCCCGCCGCGCTGCCGCGGCTCTACGAGCACGGCAAACCGGTGCGGCACGCCGTGGTGCTGTTCCACGGATTCACGAACTGCCCGCAGCAGTTCGACGAGCTCGCGCGCGCGTATCACGCGCGCGGCTGCAACGTGTACGTGCCGCGCATTCCGCGCCACGGTTACAAGGACCGTCTCACGCGCGCGCTCACCGATCTCTCGGTCGCGGAGATCGAGGCGTGCGCGAAGGACGCGTTCGATCTCGCGCGCGGCCTCGGCACGCACGTGAACGCCGTCGGTTTGTCGCTGGGCGCGTCGATGGTGTTGTGGCTCGCGCAAACGCAGCCGATCGATCTCGCCGTGCCCATCGCACCGTTCCTGATGCCGGCCGCGCCGCCCGACGGCATTCCGATCCCCCAGTTCGTCGGCGAACCCGCGATGCGTCTGCTCCACGCGCTGCCGAACATGTACTGGTGGTGGGACCTGCACGTGAAGGAACGCTGCAAGCCCGACTATGCCTACCCCGGCTACCCGACGCACGCGCTCGCGGAACTCGTGTTTCTCGGCGACGCGATCGTCACCGATGCGGTCCGGAACAAACCGCTGGGCCGCCGCTGCGTCCTAATGCTGAACGAGCACGACAACGCGGTGGTCAACAGCGTCGCGCGCGATCTCCTCGCGCTCTGGAACAGCCGCGGCGCCGGCTATCGCGAGCTGGTTCTGAGCAGCGTCGGACCGCGCCACGACGTCATCGACCCGACGACGTTCCCGCAAGGCCGCACGCTCGTCTATCCCAAGCTCGAAGCGCTCGTTCTCGGCTAGGCCCCCTCAGCCGCCGGGGTGGCAGCTCGGGCAGCGCGACCCTTGTAAATACGTCCCGGTGTTGTCATACTTCAGGCCGCACGTGCGGCAGACGAGCGTCGGCAGCGCCCGCTCGGCCGCGCTGTCGTCGAGCGCCCGGACCGCCGACGCGATCGCGTCGCGCTCGGAGCCTCCGGACTTTTGCGACCTCCCGAACAGGCGCTCGAAGAAACTCCACATGGGGGGACGGATTATCGAGCGCGCGAGGCGTCCCTCCGGAACGACGCCCGCCCGCAGAGTTTCGCGGCCTCACGTCGTATGTCGGCTTTCCACCCGAACGACCGTGGGAGACGCGCGATGATCGAGACCAACGCACCCAAGCACTACCGCTGGGACGACATGACGGCCGAGCCGCTCAAGGGCACGATCACGCGCCGCATGATCACGGGCACCTCGATGATGATCGCCGAGGTGCGCCTGGCGAAGGGCGACGTGGTGCCGCTGCACGCGCACCACAACGAGCAGATCACCTACATCACGGCGGGCGCGCTCCACTTCACGCTCGGCGAAGCGCAGGACCGCGAGGTGACCGTGCGCGCCGGCGAGGTGCTCGTGATCCCGCCGCACGAGCCCCACTCCGCCGTCGCGCTGGAAGCCACCATCGACATCGACGTCTTCTCGCCGCCGCGCGAAGACTGGCTCGACGGCTCAGACGCGTACTTGCGCGGCTAGAACAGGTTCCAGAGGTACTGGTTGTACACTTCGTGGTGGTACTGCACTTCCTGTGCCTTCACGAACGTGCCCAATAGACGCGGGCAGCGGTCCGCGGCGGCCTGCTTGAGGTCGCCGTAGCGCTCCTTGACGTCGGCCGTCAGCAGCGACGTCGTCCAGCTCGAGTTGCGGAAGTTCGCCAGCGCGTCGTAGATGTTGTCCGGCAGATAACGATCCGTGCCGTGAATGTCGGCCTGCGTGCCCGCGGCGCCCTCGAGCCCCGTCTTGAACACCGCGAGCATCACCATGTACGGGTTCGCGTCCGGCGCGACCGAACGCACTTCCACGCGCGAGCTGCGCTCGTTGCCGATCGGGAAGCGCACCATCGAGCCGCGGTCGACCGCCGAGGCTTTGATCTGGTTGGGCGCTTCGAAATGCGGGTCGAGACGGCGGTACGCGTTGACGCTCGAGTTCAGCATCAAGCAGATGTCGTTGCCGTACGTGAGGATGCGGTCCGAGAAGTCGTGCGCGAACGGGCTGAGGTTCTCTTTGCCGCCCTTCTCCCAGAACAGGTTCTTGCCGCCTTTGCTCACCGACACGTTGGTGTGCATGCCGTTGCCGTTCACGCCGACCACGGGCTTGGGCATGAAGCTCGCCGTCATGCCGAGGCGCGTCGCCACTTGGCGGCAGATCAGCTTGTAGAGCTGGATCGTGTCGGCCGCGGCGGTCACTTCACCGTAGCTGTAGTTGATCTCGAACTGCGACGGTGCGACCTCGGGATGGTCCTTCTCATTCTCGAAGCCCATCGCGCGCTGCACTTCCGCCACCGTGTCGATGAACGTGCGCAGCGGATCACCGGGCAGCGAGTGATAGTAGCCGCCCGTGTTGACGTACTCGAACTTGCCCGTCTCGCCGAAACGCTGTTCCGCGTCGAGCCCTTGGAACACGAAGCCTTCGATCTCGTTCGCGGCGTTGAGCGTGTAGCCGTTCTGCTCGTACTGGTCGCTCGAGAACTTCTTGAGCACGCCGCGCACGTCCGCGGTGAACGGCGTGCCGTCGCGGTCGAGCACCTCGCCGAACACGAGCACCTTGCCGGCGCCGAAGATGTCCGCCGGCGCCCAGTAGAACGCGCTCCAGTCGAGCACCAAACGCAGATCGCTCTCGCGCTGCGGCGTGAACCCGCGGATCGACGAGCCGTCGAAGGTGAGGTTGTCGGCCGACTTGACGAGAAACTTCTTGTCGTAGTCGAGCATGTGCAGCCGGCCTTCGAGGTCGGAGAACAGCACCGTGACGGCCTTGATGCGGCTCTCGTCGCTCAAGTACTTGATGCGCTGTTCTTGGATCTTGTCGGCGGCAACGCGGTCGGTCCGCTGCTTCTTGGCCTCCAGGTTCAGCTCTTCGAGCTCCCCGTACGGGAGCATGAGGAAATCACGCAGGTCGGTAGGCATCGCATCTGGTTACCACGCGGCGTCCCGCCCCGGCTTTCGACATTTAGACGACCCGGGACGGCTGGCGTGTAACGCACGGCCTTCCGGAAGGCGCCGTCTCGCGCGGCGAGCAAGAGGGCGCCGTGTCTTCTCCGACCGCCGTTCCCCGAGCCGCGACGGACGACCGCCGGCTCGAGCTCACCGTCCGGGGTCTCATCCTCGGCGCCCTCATCACGCTGGTCTTTACCGCCGCGAACGTCTACCTGGGCCTGAAGGTGGGGCTCACGTTCGCGTCATCGATTCCCGCCGCGGTGATCTCGATGGCCGTGCTGCGCGCGTTCCGGAACTCGACGATCTGGGAGAACAACATCGTCCAGACGGTCGCGTCCGCCGCCGGCACGCTGTCCTCCATCATCTTCGTTCTGCCCGGCCTGGTGATGGTCGGCTGGTGGACGGGCTTTCCGTTCTGGGAGTCGTTCGGGATCTGCGTGGTCGGCGGCATCCTCGGCGTGATGTACAGCGTGCCGCTGCGGCGCGCGATGGTGAGCGGCAGCGATCTGCCGTATCCCGAGGGCGTGGCGGCCGCGGAGGTGCTCCGCGTCGGCGCGAGCGCAAGCGGTCAAGGCGCGGACGCCGATCCGGCCGCGGTCGCGGAGAACAAGGCCGGCTTCGCGACGGTGCTGTGGGCCTCGGTCGCCAGCGCGGCGTTCGCCGCCGTCATCGGCACGCGGCTGTTCGCGGGGAACGTCGCCAACTACGCCCGCTTCGGCGCGAGCGTCAGCGGCTATGACGTGGGGCTGTCGCTCGCGCTCGTCGGTGTGGGGCACCTCGTCGGTTTGACGGTCGGGATCGCCATGCTGGCCGGCATCGTGCTCGCCTGGGGTATTCTCGTGCCGGTGCTTTCGGCATACCATCCCGCAACCGGCGACGTCGCCACGCTGGCGGGCCAAGTGTTCCGCAAGGAAGTGCGGTTCGTCGGCGCGGGCGCGATCGGCGTCGCGGCGATCTGGTCGCTGGGACGGCTCGCGCGGCCGGTTGTCGCCGGCGTGATCTCATCACTGGCGGCGTCCCGCACACGCACCGCCGGCCGCGGCGACACGCTGCCGATCACCGAGCGCGACATTCCCTTCAACGTCGTGCTGCTCGTGAGCGCGGTCTGTCTGATCCCGCTGGCCGTCCTGCTCGGCGCGTTCCTGAGCGGCAGCGTGTTGACGAGCAGCGTCATTCCGCTGGTGCTCGGGGCGCTGGTGTACGTGGTGGTCGCCGGCCTCATCGTCGCGGCCGTCTGCGGCTACATGGCGGGGCTCATCGGCTCGTCGAACTCGCCGGTGTCGGGGCTCGCGATCCTGACCGTGCTCGGCGCCGCGCTGCTCCTGCTCGCGGTCGCGCATCCGGGCGATCCCAACGCGGCAAAAGCGCTCGTCGCGTACGCGCTGTTCGTCACCGCGGTGATCATCAACGTCGCGACGATCTCCAACGACAACCTGCAGGATCTCAAGACCGGCCAGCTCGTGGGCGCGACGCCGTGGCGCCAGCAGCTCGCGCTCGTGGTCGGCGTGCTGTTCGGCGCCGTCGTGATCCCGCCGATTCTCGACCTGCTCAACCACGCCTACGGCTTCGCGGGCTCGCCGATGCACGGGATCACCGCGCAGCCGCTGGCCGCGCCGCAGGCGACGCTGATATCGGCCCTCGCCACGGGCGTCATCACGGGCCAGCTCGACTGGAAGCTGATCGGGATCGGCGCGCTCATCGGCCTCGTGATCGTGGCGATCGACGAAACGCTGCGCCGCACGGTGCGCCGGCAGTTTCCCCCGCTCGCGGTCGCGCTCGGCATCTATCTGCCGATGGCGGTCACGTTGATGGTCGTCGTCGGCGCGTTCGCCGGAAAGGCGTACGACAACTGGGCCAAGACACGCCCGAACGGCGGCGTCGCGAAACGCCTGGGCGTGCTGCTCGCGTCCGGCTTCATCGTCGGTGAGAGCTTGTTCGGCGTGCTGCTGTCGGGAATCATCGTCGCGACGAACAAGGACGCGCCGCTCGGGCTCGTCGGGGATGCGTTCGAGCGGCCGTCGGAGATCATCGGCATCCTCTTCTTCATCGCGGTGGTGTACGGAATGTACCGCTGGATCGGCGGCCTCGCGCAGAACGTACCGCCCGCGCGATGACGCATGCGCAGACGCTGGCGCGCGCGCTCAACGCGCTCACCAAGACGCCGCAGTTCTCGTACGTCAAGGCGCGCGCGGCCGCGCGCCAGGACGGCAACGTCGACTGGCCGCGCACCAAAGCGCACAACGCCGACTTCAACGCGGACGTCGACGGCTGCGAGTCGTTCGTGATGCGCGACGGCAGCGTGTGCGAATGGGCTCCGGGAAAGTACGTCTACATCGCGCGCTGAGCACGGCGCTACTGCGCGGTCAACCCGCCGTCGATCACCATCTCCGCACCGGTCACGAACGCCGACTCGTCCGACAACAAATAGACGATGAGGTCGGCGATCTCGCGGGGCTGCGCGGGACGCCCGAGCGGCACTTGGGCGAGCAGCGCGGCGCGAATGTGTTCCGGATCGCGCGCGCCCGCGACCGTGTCGCGAAACATCGGCGTGTCGACGAACGTCGGGTGCACCGAGTTGCACCGAATGCCGTAGCCCTTACGGGCGCAGTGCAGCGCGACCGATTTGGTGAGGAGCCGCACGGCGCCTTTGGTGGCGTTGTACGCGACGACGTTGTGGCCGCCGACGATCCCGCTGACCGACGACATGTTGACGATCGAGCCGCCGCGCGCTTTGAGCGCGCGCACCGCGTGGCGGCAGCCGAAGAACACGCCGTCCATGTTGACGGCCCGCGTGCGGTGCCAGTCCTCGTCCGAGATGCGCTCGATGTCGCCGATGAGGAAGATTCCGGCGCCGTTCACGACGCCGTCGAGCGCGCGAAAGCGGGTGCGCACGTCTTCCACCGCCGTGGACCAGCTGGCGTCGCTCGTCACGTCGAGCCGCACGAAGTGCAGTCCCGGCGTCTCGCGCGCCGCGCGCTCGCCGGCGATGATGTCGATGTCACCGATCGCGACGTGCGCGCCCTCGGCGAGCGCGCGCTGCGCGGTCGTCAGACCGATCCCGCTCGCTCCGCCGCTGATCAGGATCGTCTTTCCGGCGAGTCTTCCGTCCGTCATCCGGGGCGCGTTCCCGCCGCGGCGCGCGGGCTCCCGTTCAGCGTTCCTGTTCGGTCGGGCGGATCAGCATCTCGTTGATGCCCATGTGCCGCGGCCGCGTGACGATGTATGCGATCGCGTCCGCGATGTCGGATGCCAGCAGCGGGTTCTGGATCGGATTGCCCTTGCGCAATTGATCGAGGATCTCCGGCCGGTTGTGGCTTTGCAGCTCCGTCGCGACCATCCCGGGCTCGACCAGCGCGACGCGCACGTGCTTGCGCGTCACTTCCTGGCGCAAGGCTTCGCTGAACGCGCCGACCGCGAACTTCGTCGCGTTGTAGACGCCGGCGCCCGCGCGCGCGGCGCGTCCGGCGACGGAGCTGATGTTCACCAGATCGGCGACGTTGCGCGGCCCGCTCTCCGCCGCTTTCTGCAAGTGCGGCAGCGCGGCGTTCGTGCAGTACATCAGCGCGCTAACGTTGAGGTCGAGCATGCGCTTCCACTCGGTGACGTCGGCGTCCGGGATCGGCCCGAGCAGCATCACGCCCGCGTTGTTCACCAGCGTGTCGAGCCGCCCGAAATGCGTCACGGTGTCCGCGACGGCGCGCTGCGCCTGCTCTTCCGCCGTGATGTCGGCCTCGAGCACCAGCGCGTCGCCGCCCGCGGCGCGAATCTTCTCGGCGAGCGCTTCGAGCTTGTCGCGGCGGCGGGCCGCGATTCCCACCTTCGCGCCGTGCCCGGCGAGCGCGAGCGCGGTCGCTTCGCCGATTCCCGAGCTCGCGCCGGTGACGAGCGCTACGGTACCTTCGAGAATGTTCGCCATGTCGTGTTCGCCTTCGCCTTCTCAGTCGTCGTCGGGGGTGGTGAAGCGCTTCAGCCCTTGCACGGACGGTACGAAATAGTACGCGCCGGTGAGCGGCGTGCTGTAGCGCGTGAGCGCGTCGCGCGGACCGCCGTCCGCGCCCGCCATCTGCTCGAGCATCTTGTGCATGCGGTGCTGATCGGCGGAGAAGCCGATGAACAGCGTGCCGTGGTCCGTGACGGTTCCGTACGGAACGTTGCGCCGGAAGATATCCAGCTCCTCGCCGTGCTCGACCACCTTCGTGCGCGACACGTGCGAGTCGGGCGGCATGTCGGCGCCTTCGAGCTCGACGCTGTCGGGCTTGGTGCGCCCGATGACCTTCTCTTGCTTCTCTTGCGCGAGCGCGGTCCACGCGGCTTGATCGTGCCGCCATTGCTGGAACAGCAGCACGCTGCCGC
>JAXDMB010000059.1:0-4922 GCA_034666325.1 Vulcanimicrobiota bacterium | reverse complement strand
AGGCGTTCGACGCGCTCGGTTTCGTGTCGCGCCACATCGGCGGACAGGGCGCTCCCGACGGCGTGCTGGAAGCGCCGCTGGGCCGGCTCGCATATCGCGTGATGGTGGAGTGCAAGACGTCATCGGGTGCGATCGTACCGAATCCCGACTCCGCCGAGGCCGCCAAGTGGCGCGAGTCGTACGGCGGCGACTATTCGATGATTATCGGGCCGAGCTTCAGCGAGGCGGACAGCGAGTTCACGAGCGAGCTCGAGCTGCACGCCGTGAGCGCATGGTCGGTCGACGACCTGGTCGCCGCACTGCGCATCGCCGCAGATCCCGACGAGCTGCGGGCCGTGTTCGCGCCGGGCTACGCCGAAGACCATCTGCCGGCGCTCGTTTGGGAGCGCACCCACGGACGAGCGAAGCGCGTGGCGGTTACAGCGCAGCTGATCCGCGAGGTCGTGTGGCGCCGCCAAGTCTCGGTGCTCGGCAACCGCGATGAGGCACCCGCGATCTCCGAGGACGTCGCAATGGCATTGGTCGACGAAGAACTCGAGAAGCGCGGCTCTAAGGCGATCTGCGCGCGCGACGAGGTTCGCGCCGCGTTCGGACTCATCACATCGCCGCTCGTGCGCGCAGCACGCTGGCTCGACGAGACCGGCGGCGCCATCGTTGTGATCCATCCGTGATTGCGCGTTTCTGTCGTCCACGAAGTTCGGCGGCTTCGTGCGGTAGCTAGGCAACTTGGTCGGCTCCTAACCGCTAGCGAAATGGCGCAACCATCCCGTTACGATAAAAAGCGGCCTCACCGAATCACGCGTTCTACCTGTTCGCAAAAGCCCTCGGGGCCACGCCTGGGAAACAGCGGGCCGCATCTGGACGACACGACGTGCACACGCCTGAGTGAAGACTGCGACGCACTCGCACGCGCATGGAGCAAGGTCGGCGTCTTAGAAGACTGAGCGCGATCCCGCGGCCCATGCGCGTCGCTGGCCGCATCGGAACCAGGAGGGAATGCTGTCGCTGTGGTGAGGCTATCCAGGCGGCTTCCGCTTGTACATAGGAATTCGCGGAAGTGCGATCAGTATTGCAGCGACGATCGATACAATCAGCACTTGCTTCAATACTTGCCCCACAGCGCTCTGGTCAGTTACGACATAGGCGAGCGCTAGTGTCGCGAGACTAAAGAACAGCACGGTCAGGGAGAACGTACGCGTCCACTCGCCCTTCAACCCAGTCCAGACCGCCAATCCTACGCCGATCACCCCGCAGAGAGCCTGCGTTATCCGAACCCCTTCCAGCCCCGGGCGCAGAATGATTGGCAGCGCTAGTAGCACCAAGCCGACGAGAATGTAAGCAAGCTTCGTATACCCCCGAATCACGAGTGCCCTTATTTTTGGATCGCGATTCATGAGCTAACTGTTCCCATTACTCCGGTCCCCCGACGCAGAGGTACGCTTCGTACAACGTAGCAAGCAGCCCAGCTGTTGCAACGCCTGCTAAAATAATTTCCGTCCCCGGGATGACTGCCAACGCGACGCCCACAGCCTCCCAAACAGACAGGCTCGTGAACGAAACGGCGCCTAGCGCAACCGACAACCTCGAACCGAATGTCGTCCACATTGCCGCGACAAATGCCGTCGCGTCGGCTAACGTGGCAACAACCGTGGCAGGACACTTCTTTAACGACGCAATCAGGTGGTCTCGATCGACCCAGATTGATTGCCGATATGGACCGTAAGGCCCATACTCAGCCATCATGTCATATTGGTCATTAATTGTGTCATACCGCGCTCGAGTACCGCCGATTATCTTCAAGCCGCTATCCGGGTCAATCGGATTCGGCGTTGGCGGCACACCGCCACCGGTTCCCCCATCGGGCGTAGAATACTGTTCGAAACTCGTTCTGCGGCTCTTTCCGACGGGAAGAACCGAATGCGATCCGGCGCAACCCGCCACTATAGACGCCCCCGCGACGATGAACCCGCTGCGTAGCATAGACCCCACAACCCGATAGAATGTAACATAGCGGGGACGGAATCGTGCAGCTAGCTCGTGCACGCCGCTCAACATTAGCTTCCGACCGGAAACCGTACCGCCCACACCCGACGCACGACCGTTTGACCGCGCTTCTCTTCGTTCCTGCCTAATCTGAGAGCACCCGGTTTGAACCCCGGCTGCGCGGCAACGAGGGCGTGCGCGTTGGGACATCCGAGGTCGCCGGTCATCCGCGCAGCAGGCTGGCGGGACGAGCCGGGGAGGCGTGATCATTGAGATCCATCCCTAAATGGCAGTCACGTAAGCGCGCCGGCGACACTCGGTAGTTCCAACAGATGCGCTACGGCGTGTTGCTCTTCTCCGCCGCCTCCATCGCCTGCGCCATGCGCGCCGCATCGATGACCCGCCGTTCATGGGTCCCTGCTCCGATCTCATGCTGATCGTCGGACGCACGAACATTGAACGCGACGCGGTGCCCGTCCACCTCGATGACCTCCGCTTCGGCATGAACGCGGCGTCCCAATGGCGTCGCCGCGAGATGGCGCACGTTGATCGCGGTACCAATAGCGGTTTCTTTCGAGTCGAGATACGGCCGGATCGCGCGCAAAGCGGCATTCTCCATGAACTTGATCATTACCGGCGTCGACAAGACGGGCGGCAGCGTCGCGTCCTTGAACGTGTTCGCGAGATCCTCGCGCTGGACCACCGCATCAAAGAACCCTTTCGCACCGATCGGAATAGCTCGCATTCTCTTCTTCTCGTACCCCTCTCCGTTGCGGCGTCGTTGCACGCGCGTCGTCCGGGTCCTGGACGAGCTCCGGGCGAACTAGCGATGTAGCCCTTTCTTGCCGATACAAGCGGCATGAGCTCGCACACGCTCTACACACCGAAAGTCCGCGCCGCCGTGCTCGCGCACTACCAGCGCGCCGCTGACCTGATCGCGGCGAACTTCCCGCTCGCGCCGGTCGAAGCTATCGAATACTATCCGGGCCCGGGCGGACGAGCCGAGTACACGGCTTCGCTGCACCATCCCGTCCCCGACTCCATTCCGACCGTCGAGGTCGGCGAGTTCGAGCACACCAAACGCTACATCGCGATCGCGCCCAACTCGCTGCTATGGCTCGTGCACCACAACGCGATCGGATTCGCGTCGTGGACACCGAGCCCGCGTGATCCCGAGAGCGTCGGCTTCGGGCGCATCATCCTCTCGGCGCTGCACGGGGCGACGGTCGACGACCTCGAGTGGGCCATGCTGCTGATCCAAAGCGCTCTGCGCGACCGCCGGCTCGAATGCATCCCCGTGCTCGGCGCCGGCATCACCGCGGCGCTGTTCATCCCGTTCTCCGACGCGCCGACCTACGACTCCGTCCGCTCGTGGCTCCACGACGTCGCCGATACTGCGGCAGCAAGTCATCCGCTTCTCACCACGACCGTCGACCCGCCGGCAAAGCGCGCGGTTCACGTGTGCGTCGCGACCAACGCGGTCGGCCGCATCAGCGCGCTCCCGTACACGCTCGAAGGAAACACCGCGCTCGAAATGATGACGCCGATCGACTGGGACGAGCTCGGCAAGGTTCGCAACGGCGCCGTAACGGCGTACAATAGTGCGAAACGCCTCGCCAAAGGCGATGTGTTCGGATGGCTCGCGAAGGAGCTCGCCGGACAACCGTTCGCGGAGCTTCGCCGCTGACGATGAAGCCGTCGTGCTTCATCGTCCCGCCCTCGCTGCTGGAGGCACTCGAAGCGCACGAAAGCGGCCGCCTCCGCGGTCCCGCCGGCCGAACGCTCGACGAGATGCACCGGCTCGAACGCCAGGGCCCGAAACGCAATGGCACGCCGGCCACGCACGAGCACCGGCTCGTCTACGACTGCGAGCACAAGACGGAGCTGCCCGGAAGGCTACGGCGCCGCGAGGCGCAGCCGCCGTGCCAGGACGCCGACGTCAACCGCGCGTACGAAGCGGCCGGCACGACGTACGAGTTCTACCGAACGGTCTTCGGCCGCGACTCGCTCGACGGACACGGCAAGCATCTGATCTCGTCCGTCCACTACGGCGTCGACTTCGACAACGCGCGCTGGGACGGCACCCAGATGGTGTACGGCGATGGCGACGGCATCATGTTCCGATCGTTCACCCTCTTCCTCGACGTCATCGCGCACGAGCTGACGCACGGGATCATCTACAACGAGACTCGCCTGGGCTACGAGGGGCAGGCGGGCGCGCTGAACGAGTCGCTGGCGGACGTCTTCGGAAGCCTCGTGAAGCAATGGGCGCATGACGAAACGGTCGGCAAAGCCGACTGGCTCATCGGAAAAGGCATCCTGCGACCACCGCTCCGCGCCAAAGCACTACGATCGCTCGCCGCGCCCGGAACTGCTTTCAAAGACAAGCGGTACGGCCTGGAGGACACGCAGCCGTCTCACATGCGCGACCTCGTGACGGACGAGGATCAGGATCCGGTCCACGCCAACAGCGGCATCCCGAATCACGCATTCTTTTTGTTCGCAAAAGCGCTCGGCGGCCACGCCTGGACAACCGCGGGCCGCATCTGGTACGACACGATGTGCACGGCACTCGGCGAACACTGCACGTTCGCAATGTTCGCAGCGCAAACGCTGCTCGCCGCGGAACACCACGGCACGAAGACGTTCGACGCACTCGCACACGCATGGAGCGAGGTCGGCGTCTTACACGACTGACATCAACCACGTGCGACGCGGCGTCGCTGGCCGCATCGTGACTCAGGCGTCGTCGAGGGCGAGGTTGCTGGACAATTCGCGATGGGCGTTCACCTTGGCGAGGAGATCGTTTCGGGCCGCCGCGGCGTCTTACAAGACTGACATCATGCACGGGCTGCATCGCTGCCCCTCTAGCCAGTCAAAAGCTTGCCGGGTCGTCCCGGCTGTGCTACCGTAGTGCCGTTCAGTTCAACCGGCGGAGG
>JAXDMB010000058.1:0-4115 GCA_034666325.1 Vulcanimicrobiota bacterium | reverse complement strand
TCGCTCCTGTCGGGAAGATCTTGTCGGGGTTGAAGCCGCGCAGCGGGTCGAACACCTCGCGCACTTTGCCCATCGCGGCCAGATCGTCGGTGGAGAACACCAGCGACAGCGTTTCTTTCTTCTCGTAGCCGATGCCGTGCTCGCCGCTGATCGTGCCGCCCATGTCGATGCACGTGCGCAGGATCTCGGTCCCCGCATCGACGACCGCCTGCACTTGGCGCTTGTCTCGGCGGTCGAAGATGAGCAGCGGGTGCAAGTTGCCGTCGCCGGCGTGGAACACGTTGCCGACCGGCAGCGCATGGTCGCGCGCGATCCCGTCGATCGCGTGCATCACTTGCGGGAGCTTGGTGCGCGGCACGCATGCGTCTTGAATGTAGTAGTTCGGCGCGATGCGGCCGATCGCGCCCGCCGCGCCTTTGCGCGCGGCCCACAGCGCGTCGCGCTCCGCCTGGTCGCGCGCCGCGCGCCACGACAGCGCACCGTGCGCGCGCGCGATCTTCGCGAGCGCCGCTTCGCCGGCCGACACGTCGTCGTGCGCGCCCGCGATCTCGACCAGCAGCACCGCGCCCGCGTTCTCCGGATAGCCTGCGTGGTAGTGCGCCTCGACGGCGCGCGTGATCAGCGCGTCCATGATCTCCAGCGCGGTCGGTACGAGCCCCGCGGCGATGATGGCCGACACGGCCTCCGACGCCGACTCGACGTCCGCGAACGCGGCGACGCACACGCGCACCGCCTCGGGCAGCTTCATCAGACGGACGTCCACCTCGGTGACGATCGCCAGCGTTCCCTCCGAGCCGACGAGCACGCCGGTGAGGTCGTAGCCGGGATCGTCGATCGACGTGCGGTGCACGTCGCCCGCCGCGTCGACGTACTCGATGCCGAGCACGTGATTCGTCGTGGTTCCGTAGCTCAGGCAGTGCGGTCCGCCCGCGTTCGTTCCGACGTTGCCGCCGATCGTGGAGATCTTCTGGCTCGACGGATCGGGCGCGTAGAAGATGCCGTGCCCGGCGATCGCGGCGGAGAGGTCGAGGTTGATCAGTCCCGGCTGCACGCGCGCGCGGCGGTTGCGCACGTCGAGTTCCACCAGCCGGTTCATGCGCGCGAACGACACGACGAGCCCGCCGCGCGACGGAACGGCCCCGCCGCACAGGCCGGTGCCCGCACCGCGCGGCACCACCGGCTCTTCGCACTCGCGGGCGATGCGGACCGCGATTCCCACCTCGCGCGCGTCGCGCGGAACGATGGCGGCCGAGGGGAGCCGGTCCTCGGAGTACGCGTCGAAGGCGTACACGGCCAGATCCTCCGGCTCCATGCGGACGACCTCGGGCCCGAGCGCGTCGCGCAGTCGGGTCGCGAAGGCGGAAACGGCCATAGAGGATCAGCCGTACGGAGGGCGGCGAGACAGTTCCTGGAATCCGCCTGCTCGGTGTTCTTCTGGAAGAAGTGGACGAAGCGCAAGGCCACCCCGCGCAATCCGTTGCCTCGAGCGACGATCACGGAACCGCAGCGGCAGAGCTATCGCGCCTCGGTCGAGTTCCCGGTGGTCTACACGGCCGACGGCCGCGACGGCAGCCGCACAGCGGTCGCGAACGACCTTTCCGCCGGCGGATTGCGACTCGTGGGCGACGAGGACTTCCCCGACGAGTCGATGGTCGAGCTGCGCTTCACGCTGCCGAACGATCTGATCCACAGCGTTCAAGTGGAGAAAGAGATCGTCGAGACGACCGCGCGCGGTAAGACGAAGAAGAAGATCATGGTGCCGCCCGAGCCGTTCCACGAGATGTCGGTGCGCGCCAAGGTGGTGATCGCGTTCCTCAACGTGCGCCGCCGCAAGTTCGCGCACGGCGTGCAGTTCGTGGACGTCGACGAACGAACGGCGGAAGAGATCCAGCGCTTCATTCACATCTGGCAAATTCACCTGATCCGCGAACGCGCCCACATGCGCGGCGAGTAGCCCCCGGGTAACGGTCGGACGAGCCTTGGGCAGGAAACGCTCGGTTGGCCGTCGAGAAACTGCTGGCAAGTCTCTGCCGTATAGGAGATCGCCATGGATGTGCGTCGCCCTTGGGAAAGCGGCCCGTGTTGAGGCGCAGCGGAATCGTTCCAACGCACATCGCCGCCGCGCTGCGGTTGCGTCTCCATCGGGGAGCGTCGAATCGTGCGAGTGCGCGCCGGGCGCTGGCGATCCGCCGGGCGGTCATCGGCGTGCGAGGTCATGTGATCACTGCGGCGGTCGCGGTGCTCGCGGATGGGTTGCCGCGGTCTTCGGATGAGATTTGTACCGAGGCGCTCGCGCGTGGGCTGGTGCCGAAGCGCACGTCGAAGCGGTACGTCTACACCGCGCTGATCGAGTACATCGCGCGCACGAAAGGGCACGAGCGCAAGCCGTTGATCGTGCAGGACGCGGACCGGCGGTTTCGTGCGAACCATCCCGCCGATCCGTGGCCGGCGCCGGCCGACGTCGTGCTGCAGCGCTCGCCCAGCGCGGTGTCGCTTGCGGCGCTCGAGCGCGTGCGTGCGGCCGCGACGGGCGACGATCCGGCGGCGTTCGAGGCGGAGGTGTGCGCGCTGTTCGAGACGCTCGGGTTCGTTGCGACGCACGTCGGCGGGAACGCCGCGCCTGACGGGTATCTCGATGCGCCTCTCGGACCGCTGGCGTATCGCGTGATGGTGGAGTGCAAGACCGGCAGTGCGAACGGTTTCGTGACGCAGCCGAACGTCGCTGAGGCGGCGAAGTACCGCGAGACGTACGGCGCCGCGTATTGTTTGCTGGTGGGACCGGCGTTCGGCGCGCAAACCGCGTTCTCGAGCGAGCTGCTCGCGCACGGCGTGTCGGCGTGGACGGTCGAGGATCTCGCGGCGGTGGTGCATGCGGGGTTCGATCCGTCGGCGCTGCGCGCGCTGTTCGCGCCGGGACTGGCGGCCGACGTGCTCGGCGATGCGGTGTGGAATGCGGCACACGGGGATGCGAAGCGGGTCGGTGCGATTTGCGATGCGATCGAGGCGATCGCGGCACGGCAGCAGCGCGTTGCGCTGGCGGCGGGGCCGGCTGATGCGCCGTTGCTGGACGTCGATGCGGCGATGATGCTGTTGGACGAGCATTTCGCTGTGCGTGCGAGCTCCGCGCGGTGCAGCCGGGCTGACGTCGTCGCGGCGTTCGACTGGCTCACGCACCCGCGCGTGCAGCGTGCGATCTGGACTGATCAGGAGCGGCGGGCGATCATCGTGACGGCGGCGTTGCGGACGGACGTGTTCGCGGAGGCGGCGGGGGCGATCGCGCGCAGCGGGTCGCCGACATTGGGTGAACGCCGGCAAGGTCCGTGATATGCTGTTTCGGCCGCCTGTGCGATTGACAATGCCTCAATTCTTCTTGTATGCAATGCCGCATGGCGTTAGCGGGGATTGGAACTTCGGAAGGCTCACGGCGGTTGGCCGCTGTATGGGGAGCAAACGGACCCCGAAAATCGCGAGGGGCGGTGAGCGCTTTGAATGAGGATCGTCGGTTATTCGAGCCGCGCTATGACGTCTCCAGCGCGGCGCATCATCTGGGCATGCCCCGGTCGACTCTGAACGCTTGGGTCAAAGGCCAAGGGGCATTTAAGCGCGTGCTGGATCTCGATACCCCGGGCTTCCTTTCTTTCGTGAATCTGACGGAAGCATTCGTGCTTTTCGCGATGCGGAGGCACTATCGCATTACGATGCCACGGATTCGCGATGCGATCGATTATGTCGCGCGCGAGATGAGGGTAACGCATCCTCTGGCTTTTCAGCATTTCGTCACTGATAAGGTGGACTTGTTCGTGCGGTCCGCACTTGGTGACGTAAACGTTTCGCGGCAGGGACAGACGCGCATGACCGAAGTCCTTGCCGATCTGGAACGAATCGAATGGCACGGGCAGCGGCCGATCGCGCTCTTTCCTCTCCTTTCACTATACGGGAATAACGACCGTCGCCCCATCCGCATAAGCCCGCTTGTAGCGTTCGGCCGTCCGGTGCTGACCGGAACCGGTGTTCCGACGCGGGCAGTGTGGGAGCGATTCAAAGGCGGCGAGTCCGTTCTCGAGCTCGCTGAAGACTACGGTCTTCCCACCGAGGCCATTGAAGAAGCAGTTCGC
>JAXDMB010000057.1:0-9173 GCA_034666325.1 Vulcanimicrobiota bacterium | reverse complement strand
CTCGACGACACGAACATCCGCTACCAGATCATCACGTTCCTGATCGCCGGGCACGAGACCACGAGCGGCCTGCTGTCGTTCGCGACGTATTTTCTGCTGAGCAATCCCGACGTGCTGTTGCGCGCGTACGAGGAAGTGGACCGCGTGCTCGGCACGGACTTGTCGGTGAAACCGACGATGAAGCAGGTCAACGCGTTGGTGTACGTGCAGCAGGTTCTCAAGGAATCGCTGCGCCTGTGGCCGACCGCCCCGGCGTTCGCGCTGCTGCCGTACAAGGACGAGGTGATCGGCGGTAAGTACGCGCTCAAAGCGCGCGCGCAGGTCGTGGTGCTGCTGCCGTCGCTTCACCGCGATCCGAGCGTGTGGGGCGAGCGCGCGGAGATCTTCGATCCGGAGAACTTCGCGCACGACCGCGAGAAAGCGCGGCCGATCAACGCGTACAAGCCGTTCGGGAACGGCCAGCGCGCGTGCATCGGGCGCCAGTTCGCGCTGCAGGAAGCGACGCTCGTCATCGGGATGATGCTGCAGCGGTTCCGGCTGATCGACCACACGCGCTATCAGCTCAAGATCAAAGAGACGCTGACGATCAAGCCGGACGGCCTGAAGATCAAAGTGCGTCCGCGCGTGCGACCGGCCTCGGTGAACGGAACGGCGGCGACGGCGACACCAGGGTCTGCGAGCGCATCACGTGCGGCCGTGCAGCGCAACGGCGCCGCGCCGGCCGGAGCGCCGCCGCCGCAGCTTCTCGCGCACGGCACGCCGCTGCTCGTGCTGTTCGGCTCGAATCTCGGGACGTCGGAAGATGCGGCGCGCCGTGTCGCGAGCCTCGCCGAACGGCAGGGATTTTCGGTGCGCGTCGGTTGGCTCGACGACTACACCGCCAAGCTCCCGACGGAAGGCGGCGTCCTCATCGTGTGCGCGTCGTACAACGGCGCGCCGCCCGACAATGCGGCCGGATTCTATCAATGGCTCGCGGCGGGGCTTGCGCCGAACGCGCTGGCGGGCGTGCGGTTCGCGGTGTTCGGCTGCGGCAACCGCAATTGGGCATCGACGTACCAAGCGGTACCGCGCTTCATCGACGAGCATCTCGCCGCAGCGGGCGCCGACCGGCTCTTCGAGCGCGGCGAAGGCGACGCGCAGGAAGATCTCGACGGCCAGTTCCGCGCGTGGCGCATCGCGCTGTGGGAATCCGTCGCGAAGCAGCTCGGCGTCGCGTTCGACGCGCAGGCGGAGACCGACAACAAGCCGCGCTACCAGTTGGAGATCGTCGCGGGGCCGCAGGCCAACCCGCTCGCCGCGCTTCACGGCGCGAACGTCATGCAGGTCGTCGAGAACCGCGAATTGCAGCGGCGCGGCGGCCGTTCGACGCGCCATATCGAGCTCGCGCTGCCGTACGGCGCGTCGTACCGCACCGGCGACCATCTCGGCGTGGTGGGTGAGAACCCGCCGGCGTCCGTGGAGCGCGCGATGCGGCGGTTCGGCTTCGCGGACGACACGTACATCCGGCTGCGCGCGCTCTCGCCGCGCACGACCACGCTTCCGGTGGACCGGCCCGTATCGGTGCAGCGGCTGCTCGCGCACTACGTCGAGCTCGGCCACACGGCGACGCGCAAGCAGATCGCGGTTCTCGCCGAGCACACGCGGTGCCCCAACACGAAACCGCGTCTGCTCGCGCTCGCCGCGGACGACGCGAATGCGGGCACGTACATGGACGAGGTGAAGCGCAAGCGGCGCTCGGTGCTGGATCTGCTCGAAGAGCATCCGGCGTGCGAGCTGCCGTTCGAGGCGTTCCTCGACATGCTGCCGGCGATGACACCGCGCTACTACTCGATCTCGTCTTCGCCGCTCGCAGACCCGGATCGCTGCAGCATCACGGTAGGCGTCGTGCGCGAACCGGCATGGTCGGGCCGCGGCACGTTCGAAGGCGTGTGCTCGACGTATCTCCACCGCCACGTCGAAAGCCAGACGGTCGACGCGTTCGTGAAAGAGTCGCGCAGCGGTTTCCGGCTGCCGGACGATCCGGCGACGCCGATCGTGATGATCGGCCCGGGCACCGGCCTCGCACCGTTCCGTGGCTTTCTGCAAGAACGCGAGGCGCTCAAACGCGGCGGCGCGACGTTAGGCCGCGCGCTGGTGTTCTTCGGGTGCCGCCACCCGGACCAGGACTACCTGTATCGCGAAGAACTGGAGGGCTACGCCGCCGAGGGCATCGTGGAACTGCACGTCGCCTTCTCCCGCCTCGACGCCGCGAAGAAGACATACGTGCAGCACCGCATCGCAGAAAACGCGGACGACGTCTGGTCGATCCTCGAGCGAAACGGCGTGATCTTCGTGTGCGGCGACGGCAGCCGCATGGAACCGGACGTCCGAGCGACGCTAGCGGAGCTGTACCGCCGCAAGACCGGCGCAGATCAGGCTGCCGCGAACGCATGGCTCGACGCGCTCACCGCGAGCAAACGCTACAACCTCGACGTGTGGGGCCAGACGTAGGCGTACGTCTACATGCTGTTGATCGACTGGCCGCCGTCGACCACGAGCGCTTCGCCGGTCATGAACGATCCCGCGTTCGAGGCCAGCAGCAGCAGCGGTCCGGTGAGCTCGCGCAGATCGCCGATGCGGCGCTGCGGCACCCGCTTCAGGGATGCTTGCGCGTACTCCGTCTTGAGGAAGTCGGCGTTGATCTCCGTTTCGAAGTAGCCGGGGCAGAGCGCGTTCACGCGGATCTGGTAGCGAGCGAACTCGAACGCCATGCTGCGCGTGAGGTGGATCAGGCCCGCTTTGCTCGCCATGTACGGCGCGAGCGCCGGTGATACGCGCAGGCCGAGGATCGACGCGATGTTCACGATGCTGCCCGGCTTCTTCGCGCCGACGAGGCGGCGTGCGGCTTCGCGCGCGACCAGGAACGGGCCGCGCAGGTTCACCTGGACGACGCTGTCCCATTCGTCGGTGTCCATCTGCAGGATCAAGTGCTCACCGCTGATGCCCGCGTTGTTCACGATGATGTCGCACAGCACGCCGTCTGCCGCCAACTGCTCGAACATCCCGGTGATCGACGATTCGTCGGTGACGTCCAATGCGATGGCCCGCGCACGGTCGCCGAGACGCTTCGCTTCCGCCTCGATCCGGTCGACGCGGCGTGCGGCAAGCACCACCGTCGCGCCCGCTTCGTGCAACACGTCGGCGAAATGCCGGCCGAGGCCGCTCGACGCGCCGGTGACCAGCGCGGTGCGCCCGGCGAGCGAGAACATGTCGGTGATCGGTGCTGTCATGGGTCTCCGTGTTGGGACCGGACTTGCAGTTCATCCGGCTCAACGGCAGTCTCGCCGGCGGCGCGGCCGGCGTCGCGCTGCACGCCGCGCTGGTGGTGACCGGCGCCGCCTGAGCGGCGCCCGGTCACCGAATCAGCTCAGCGCCCAGCGCCGTACGCGATGCTGAACGGGCCGCCGTGTGCGAACGGTTCGAACGTGCCTTCCGGCAGCGCGAGACGGTCGGCGACCGCCCACAGCACCGGCGCGCTGACGCCCAAGCCGATATGGCTCGCGCCGATCACTTCGATGTTCTCGGTGCGCGCGTTGGGTTTGAGCACCGACGAGCGCCAGCTCACGATCCCGTCCACCTTCGACCAGATCGAGGTCGACGGCATCGACAGATCCTCGGCGATCGCGTCGAACTCGTGACGCGCCGCATCGCCCTTGTCCCACGGGCCCTCGCCGCTGACGAACTCGTAGATGTCGCTGATGTTGCTCGCGTTCGGGCTGCGCGAGAACGGGCTGCCCAGCGTGATCACGGAGCGCACCGCCTCCGGAACTCCGAGCGCGAGATCGCGCGCGTACACGCCGCCCAGGCTCCAGCCCAAGATGCTGACCTTCTTGCCGGTCTTCGCGTGAATCTCGTTCAGCCGGTCGCGCAGCTTGCCGCGCATGCGTGCGATGCCGCCGAGGTTGCGGCCGAGCTCCCAGCCGTACACGTCGTAGCCGAGCAGCTTCAAGTAGTTGCGCAGCATCGTGGTGGAGATGTCGCTCACCAGGAATCCGGGCAGGACGAGCACGGGATGTCCGTCGCCGCGCGGTGCGCCCAACAGCAGCGGCGCAGCCGTGAGCGCGAAGCCGGCTTCCCACAGCGCGCGGTATTCCGCGAGCCAGAGCAGCTTCGACGGAGGACGAAGCCCCCGGTGGTTGCCGGCCGTTGATCCGGCGAAATTCCAACTGGCGGTCGTCATGTGCGTGAACCGTCCTCCTAGTGCTGATATTCCCAGCACATCGGTCTGCGAACCGCAGTTCGCTGAGTGCGGTGTTCGCCAAGCGTGCGGGCGGGTACTCTTTTCCCGCGCAAGCGCAAGCGAAGTGGTATCCGGCGGCGCCGCTGCGTGTCGCTCATGCAAGCTGCTCGGAGATCAAACCGTACGCCGCCGCGCGCGCGCGGAAGCTGTCGACGTCCAAGCTCAGGATCACCAGATCGTGCTTCACGCCGCCCGCGTCCTTGACGTGATCCCGCAGCAGTGCCTCGGCGCGGTAGCCCATCGTCTCGAACACCGTCACGGCGCCGATCTGGTCGGGCGTCATGTGCGCGACGATCTTCTCGGTGCCCGTCGCCACCGCGAGCTCGCCGGCGTCCGCGCTCAGCAGCCGCCCGAGGCCGCAACCGCGCGCCTCGCGCGCCACCACCACGCGCAGCTCCGCGACGTGCGGCGACCACGAGAGCGGATCGCGCACGATCGTCGCGCAGCCCACCACGGCGTCGCCGCGAAAGGCGAGCAGCGTGGTCATCGCGCCGCGGTCGATCTCGCGCATCCACGCGTCCAGCACCTTGGGATGCGTGATGTCGCGCGGAAGAAACAGCAGGTCGTGCGCCGGCAGCTCGCGCGCGAACGCGAGCACGGCGGCTTCGTCGCCGGCGCGCATGAAGCGCACCTCGAACGTCGCGTCGCCGAGCGCGACGGTGCGCGGATACGTGCGAATGCCGGCGGCGCTCACACCGAGCGCACTCCGAGCCACGCGTCGAGCCGCGGCCACAGGCGGTTCACCGCGTTGGCTCCCGCGACGAGGCTGACGTGGCCGCCCTTGAGCACGATCTCTTCCTTGTCGGTCGAGCCGACGTGGCCGATCAGCGGCTTCGCCGCGTCGTACGGCACGATGTGGTCGTGCTCCGCCATCGCGTGCAGGACCGGCGCGGTGATGGCGCCGAGGTCGACACGCTTCCCCGCGATCACCATCTCGTTCTTGTGCAAACGGTTCTCCCAGATCAGCTCTTTGACCGTCTCGCGAAAGTACTCGCCCGCCAGCGGCAGCGTGTCGGTGGACCAGCGCTCGAACGCGCGGTAGGAGCGCACGAACTTCTCGTCCCACATGTTCTCCCACAACTGGATCTGCCCGGCGATGCGCGTCGCCGGGCGGAGCATCTCGAACGAGCCGAAAATGATCTCGGACGGAACGTTGCCGGTCGCGTCCACCAGCTTGTCGACGTCGAAATAACGCCGGTCCGACCACTTTGCGAACAGCTCCATGCGGCTGAAGTCGATCGGCGTGGTGAAGCACACGAGGTTCGCGATCTTCTCGTGCGGGTGCAGCGCGGCGTACATCACCGACAGCACGCCGCCCATGCAGTAGCCGATGATCGTCACGTCGCTTTCGCCGCTGTCGTCGCGCACGCGCTGCACGCATTCCGGGATGAAGCGCAGCGTGTAGTCCTCGAACCGCAAGTTGCGGTCGGCGGCGATCGGCGGGCTCCAGTCGATCAGGTAGACGTCATAGCCCTGGCGCAGCAGGTACTCGACGAAGCTCTGTCCCGCGGTGAGGTCGAGGATGTAGCCGCGGTTGCTCGTCGCCATCACGATCAGAATCGGAATGCGATAGAGCTCGTCCGCGAGCGGTCGATAGTGGTACAGATGCAGCGTGCCCTGCTCGTAGATCACGTCCTTGGGCGTCGGCCCGACCGCGGGCGCAGGCGAGCCGAGATACTCCAGGCCTTTGACGCTGCGCTGAATCGCGCGCTGGACCTCGCTCTGGATGCGCTCGGCAGCCGGGTTCACGCAGTCGGCTCGGCCTTCGGCGGGCTCTTCGTGCGCGGCGGCCGCGCGCGCGGCGGCACGGCGGCTGCGCCTGGGGCGGTTGTGTCCCCGGCGACGGGCGTGCTGTTCGCTGCGATGAGCTGCGCGTCGGCGATGCGCTCCAGCAGCGTCGTGATGCGGTCGAGGCGCGCTTCGACCGTGCCCAGGCGTTCCGCGATGCCGAGCACCTCTTTGCGGCTCGGGAGGTTCGTCGCGGCGAGATACTGCGCCATGAAATCGCGCATCGTCTCCTGCATCCGCAGCGTCGCGCCCATCGCGCCGTTCATCTGGCTGCTGTACTCGTCCGACGCCATCGTGCGATTCGCGAGCGCGTTGACGTTCGTCTCCCACTGCGAGAGCATGTCGCGCCACAGCGACAGCGGGTCCTTGTCTTTGTCCTTGTCCGCCACGTTTAGACCTGCACCGTCTCGGCCGCGGCGCGGCGCTGCGCCTCTTCCTCGTACAATGCCGTCTTGAGGATCTTGCCGACCGGCGTCTTCGGGAGCGAGTTGCGGAACTCGAGCACCTGCACCATCTCGTGCTTGCCGAGCTTGTCCTTGAGGAACTCCTTGAGCTCCGCGATGGTGAACGGCTCCGCGCCGTTCTTGAGCGCGACGAACGCCTTGGGCGACTGGCCGCGGTACTCGTCCGGAATCCCGATCACGCACACTTCGCCGACGGACGGATGCGTGTAGATTGCCTCTTCGATGTTGCGCGGGTACACGTTGAACCCGCCGCACAGCAGCATGTCCTTGATGCGGTCGACGATGAACACGAAGCCGTCCGCGTCCATGTACGCCACGTCGCCGGTGCGCAAAAAACCGTCGGGCGTCATCGAGTCCTTCGTCGCGTCCTCGTTCTTCCAATAGCCCTTCATGACGTTCGGGCCCTTGATGCAGATCTCGCCGCGCTCGCCGAGCGGCACGTACGCGTTCGGGTCCTGCACGCTCGCAAACTTGACCGTCGCGCCGGGCACCGGAATCCCGCACGACCCGGGCTTGCGCATCCCGCGCATCGGTGAGAACGTACCGGACGGCGACGTCTCCGTCATGCCCCAGCCTTCGTTGAGCTCGCACCCCGTGATGTCGCGAAAGCGCTGCTGCACTTCGAGCGGCAGCGGCGCGCCGCCCGACGCGGTGTACTTCATCGAGGTGAGGTCGAGCTCGCCCAGCCCCGGATACGACACCAGCGCCGTGAACATCGTCGGGACGCCCATGAACACCGTGACCTTCTTCGCCGCCAAGTCTTTCACCACGGCTTCGAGATCGAAGCGCATGTGGATGATCAGCTCAGCGCCGAGGCGCACGCACAGCAGCATGCACGCGGTGAGCGAGTAGATGTGGAACAGCGGCAGCACGAGCAGCGCGCGCTCCTCGCCGGGCACGAGCACCGGCGGATCGACCTTCGTCGTCTCGATGTACTGGCTCGTCGCCGCGGTCAAGTTGCCGTGCGTGAGCATCGCGCCTTTCGGCAAGCCGGTCGTGCCGCCGGTGTACTGCAGCACCGCGAGCGTCTCGGCGGGATCGCCGATCGGATACGGCTGGTATGCGCCGTCGTTCGCGAGCAGCGCGCTGAACGACACGCGCCCGTTCGCGTCCGCAACAGCGCCGTCGTGCGGTCCGTCGAACTCCGGAAAGCGCGGCAGATCGTCGAGCCCGCCGACGACGAGCGTGCGCAGCGGACCGTGGCCCACCAGCGGTTCCATCTGCGGCAGCAGCATCGGAAGATCGAGCGTGACGAGGATCGACGTCTCGCTGTCCTCGACTTTGTGCGCCAGCACTTGCGCCGCGTCGAGCGGCGAGTAGTTCACCACCACGCCGCCGGCTTTGAGGATGCCGAAGAACGCGACGAGATAGTGCGGCGTGTTCGGCAAGAAAAGTCCCACGTGCACGCCGGGCCGCACGCCGAGCTGCTGGAATCCTTTCGCGGCGCGGTTCGCCAGCGCGTGCAGCTGGCGGTACGTTGCTCGCTTGCCCATGAACTCCACCGCGGGACGGTCGCCGAACTCCGCAGCCGCCGTGTCGAGGATCTCGTACACCGGGCCGAGCGCGAGCGGGGCGTCCCAGCGCGCCGGCGCGGGATACGAGTCGATCCAGGGAGCTTGGGACATCGGGACTCCTCCGTTCACGCGGGTGACCGCGCCGGCACCGGTTCGGCCCGCTTCGCGTGCTGCGCGATCGCGTCGATGATGCGCGGCCAGACTTCTCGTGGAAACGAGTGGCCCATTCCTTCGATCAGGACCAGCTGGGCGCCGGGAATCGTCCGCGCGGTATCGCGGCCCGCTTCCGCCGGCACGAGCGGATCGGCGGTTCCGTGAATCACGAGCGCCGGCACGCGCACGCCTTGCAGCGCCTTTTTCCGGTTGCCCGACGCGATGATCGCCATCAGTTGGCGCGCGACGCCCGGCGGGTTGATGCCGCGCTCGTAGCCTGCTGCGCCTTGGCGCATCGTGCGCTCCGCGTCGAACGGAAAATGATCGCCCGAGAGCACCGACCACGTCGCGACGTACTCGCGCAGATAGCCGTCACGGTCGAGCGGCACTTTCTTGCCGAGCCGCGCGAGCGCGCGCGGTTCGGGCTTGGGCAGCTTCGGATCGCCGGTCGACGACATGATCGACGTCATCGAGCGCAGCCGCTGCGGAAACGCGATCGCGAGCTCTTGCGCGATCGCCCCGCCCATCGACGCGCCGACGACGTGCGCGGTGCGAATGCCGAGCGCGTCCAGCAAGCCGATCGTGTCCTGCGCCATGTCGCGCAGCGTGTACGGAACGCGAAACTTCAAGCGCGTCGCGTGCACGAACAGCATCTCCGCGAAATGCGGCGTGCGCGCGTTCGAAAAGCGCGTCGACAAGCCGATGTCGCGGTTGTCGAAGCGAATCACCCAAAAGCCGCGGTCCGCGAGCCGCGTGCAAAATTCGTCGTCCCACAGGATCATCTGCGCGGCGAGACCCATGATGAGCACGAGCGGCGGGTTGCGCGCGTCGCCGAACGTCTCGTAACAGAGCTGGATCCCGTTGGCCTGCACGAACGCGGGCGCGCTCATCGCGTGACCGCGTCTTTGTCCGGCTGCAGCGCGAGCACCCAGCGAAACGTCGCCCCCTCCGCCTGCTCGACGTGAAATCCCACAC
>JAXDMB010000056.1:0-5481 GCA_034666325.1 Vulcanimicrobiota bacterium | reverse complement strand
CCGCCGTCGCATTTCTGCTCGAAACCGCCGAACGTTTCGTGTCATCCGTGCCCGTCCACGCAGCCGGGCTGCGGGCACCCGTCGCTGCCGCCGAACCTGTCGTGCCATCCGTGCCCGTCCACGCAGCCGGGATGCGGCCATCCCTCGCAGCCGCCCAACGTGTCGTGCCATCCGTGCCCGTCGGCCGCCGGCTGTCCGCCGTCCGACTTCGTGCCGTGCCAGACGCAGCATCCGCCGATCTCGTGCCATCCGTGTCCGACCACGACGCCGCAAGGCTGCCCGTCGCACTTCACGCCGTGCCAGACGCAGGTCCCGCCGATCTCGTGTCATCCGTGCCCGACCACGACGCCGGTGGGCTGCCCGTCGCACTTCACGCCCTGCCAGACGCAGATCCCGCCGATCTCGTGCCACCCGTGCCCGACGGTCGCTCAGACGTGCATGCCGCACATGTGCGTCACGCAGCTCGCGATCGTCTCGTGCCACCCGTGCTTCACGCAGCCGCCGGGCGCGTGCCCCACGACGACGCCGAATTGCGCCATAAGCGGCTTCGTCTGCACGACCCCGACGATCTTCACGACCCCGCAGATCGGAACCATCAACCAGGGCGGCGCCAACCCGGGCGGGATCCCGAGCGGCCCGCGCACCGGGATGTTCAACCCCTTCGGCGGCGGCTGACCCCAGCCGGCGCACCCGGCGCCCCGCGGCTTCGGCCGCGGGGCTTTTTTCGTTCCCGGCAAGGTCGGGAGAGTCGTAGGTTGAAAAGAGCCACGGTACCATCGGGCGAGCGGCTGTGTCGAGAGGCCGCCCCGACCACCGGACAGCGGTGGTTCCGGTACCGGCCCTCGACAAAGGGTGAAGATCGATGCAACCAGATAAACCCGGCCAAGCGCCGTCCGCGGCTTTGCCGGCTTGCGGTGCGTCCGTCGCGGTGGACTGCACGCGCAATCCGGTGATGACGTGCGCGCCGTGCCATACGATCGAGCTGGCATGCCCGACCGCGGACCCGGTGAAGTGCAACGGCGATTACACGCTGCCGCCGAACGGCTGTCCGACGATCAACATCTGCACGTGCCCGAATAGTCCGTGCAAGTCGGTAGCGCCGAACTGGACGTGCCATCCGTGTCCGACGCAGGAAATAAGCTGTCAGCCCTGCCCGACCGTCGACAAAAGCTGTCAGCCGTGTCCGACCGTGAGCGACAAAACGTGCCCGCCGACGAAGATCCCGGAATTCTGTCCGACTCCGGGCTTCGCATGCGGCGTCACGCAAGACCCGAGAGCATGCCAAAGCGCGCCCGGCCAAGTTTGCGGCACGCACGCTCCGCCGTGCAACAACACGAAGGCGTGCACGCCCGAGCCCCCGTTGCGCGGCGATCCGCTCACGGCAGCGTATTGGCGAGGGCCGCGTACCGGCGTGTTCAACCCCTACGGCCGCTGAGCGCACGGGACCGGTTTTCGAAGCGGGGCTCCGCGGCTGCTGATCAGAAAGCCGTCGCGTGCTGACGCGCCGTGATGCCGTGCATCACTTGCTTCGTCTGGGTTTGATCGCGCCTTCCGACGTGCTGGACGCGGGCCTCACGGCGACCGAGTACGTGGGGCGCAATCGCCTCGTCCAAGTGGAGGTCGCGGGCGGCGCCGGATACGTCGTGAAAGAACCGCAAAAGCCCGGTACGCCGGACGCGGCGACGATGTGGATCGAAGGCGCGCTGTACTGGATGAGCGCGAACGATCCCGCCTTTGCCGAGCTCGCGCCGTGGATGCCGACGTACTATCACTACGACGAGCGCAACGCGCTGCTCACGACCGAGCTCGTCGTGCCGTCGTCCTCGCTGTACGCGGTGCTGTTCGCGGATACCGCGCAGCCGGCAACGTTGCGCGAGCTCGGACACGTGTTCGCGCTCCTCCACGGCTCGGTCTCCGCGCGGCTCGAGGACCGTACGCGCAAGCTATTTCGGACTGGCCCCGCGTGGGTGCTCACGCTCGGCACGCCGCAGCAGATGTTCGCGGCTGCGAACGACGCCGGCCGCGCGATCTTGCAGCGCGTGATGGAGCATCCCGACGGTCCGGCGGCGCTGGCGCGCGCGCGCGAGGTGTGGCGCGACGCGCACCTCGTCCACGGCGATGCGAAGTCCACGAACGTGCTCGTGCGGCCGGATGGCTCGGTGCGCGTGATCGACTGGGAGATCGCCGCGATCGGCGACGGCTTGTGGGACGTCGCAGGCATCGCGCACTCCATGCTCATTCCGCAATATCAAGTGGTCGACGATCTGGCCGCCGCGGAACGGCGCGCACGGCCGCTGCTCGACGCGCTGTGGGACGGCTACCTCAGCGGCCTCAACGAACCGCCGCCCGGAGACGATCCGCGCGTCACGATGCTGCGGCTCACCGGCGCGCGCCTCGTGCAGATGTGCCTCGAAACGACGCTCTACACCGATCGCATCGATCCGTTTCTCGAGGGTACGCTGCGCATGGGCCTCGAGCTCTTGACGCGCCCGGAGCTCGCGCGCGCGCGGTGGGAAGAAGCGGCGTGACCGCGGCGTACGACACCCAGCTGCGCGCGATCGTCGACGCGGTCGCGATCGAGACGGCGGGATTCGCGCGTGTCGCGGGGCGTGACGGGGCCGTTGCGGACGTCGCGATCGCCAACGAGCGCGGGCCGTTTCTCGGCCTTGCCGAGGTGCTCTACGGCACGCAGTACAACGTGCCGCGCACGCCGGCCGTCGCGAGCGACGCCGAGCCGCAGCAGTTTCTTGCCGAATTGCGCGCCGCGAACCGCGTCCCGCACCGCATCGTGCAAGGCGCGCTCGCGCAGCGCGAGATGATCACCTCACCGTACGGGCATTACGTCGTGCTCGGGCGGCCGGTGCACAACGCGAGCACGGGCCGCCAAGTGCGCTTCTACTGGAACGTCGCGGCGGCGGGTGGTGCGCCGCTGCTGCGCGAGCTGTCGAGCCGCTTCGAGCGCGCGCGGGTGCCGTTTCAGGCCAAAGTGCCGGTGGTTCCGAGCGGCTACGAGCGCATCGACACCGGCGTGCTGTATCTCAGCGATGAGGACGTCGCCGTGGCGTCCGATTTCATCGCGGCGGCGTACGGCGCGCTCGGTGCGGCCGTGCGCCCCGACGTGCCGCTTTTCACGCTGCAGCTCGCGCCGGGGCTCGCGTTCGCCGAGAGCCCGCCCAACGGCGACAGCTTCGGCATGCACCGCTGCGATCTGATCGCCGAAGGGCTCGTGCGCGCATTCGAGCGCGGCGCGGTGAGCGCGGACGACCGCCTCGCGGTGGTGTGCGAGCGCCTGACCGAATACGGTTTGGACATCGCGCGGCTCGCGTTCAATCCCGCGGCGCGCTATCCGTACCGTTTCGGCGCGCTCGGCGCGCTCGAAGCGTTCGGCGCAGGCGGCGCGGCCGCGTGACCGCATGATCGCCGCGTTCGACTTCTCCCCCGCGCTCGCGCTCGACGTCGCGACGGGAATCGCGTACGGCATCGCGCGCCGCGCGCTGTGGCACGGCGACCGTTGCACGTGGTTCGACGGCACGCCGGTGATGCCGGGCAATAGCCCCAAGAGCGTTACGCTCGGCACGGACGTGTACGCGGGAACGTCCGGCGTGGGACTCGTCCTCGCGCAAATCGCCGCGCGCACGGGCGACGGGACGCTGCGGCGAACCGCGTTCGGTGCGGTGCGCCAAACGCTGGCGCTGCTCGACACGCCGGGAGCGGAGCTGGGGTTCTACGGCGGGAAGGCGGGCGTCGCGGCGGCGCTCGTGCTCGCCGCGTGCGAGCTCGGTGACGACGAGCCGGTGGAGCGCGCGCGCGCGCTGCTGCACGAGCTCGCGCTCGCACCGGACGATTCCGATCAGAACGATCTCGTGTCCGGAACCGCGGGAACGATCGCCGCGCTGGTCGTCGCGTCGGTCGCGCTCGGCGATGCGAAGCTGCTCGACCGCGCGCGTGAGGCCGCGCGCGTGCTGATCGGCCTCGCGCATCGCAACGACGACGGTTCGCTGTCGTGGAGCACGATGCAGGACAAGCTCGCGGATCTGTGCGGCTTCGCGCACGGCGCGTCCGGGAACGCGCACGCGCTATTGACGCTCTACGCGGTTGCGCCGGATGCGGAGTTGCGCGACGCGATCGAAGGCGCGCTGGCGTACGAGCGCGCGCGCTTCGTTCCGGAGTACGGCAACTGGCCCGACTATCGCTGGTTCGGCACCGGTCCGCGCGAGCCGAGCTTTCCGGTGTCGTGGTGCCACGGTGCGGTCGGCATCGTGCGCACGCGGCTGCTGGCGGAGTCGCTCGGATTCGCCGTCGCGCCCGACATCGAGATCGCGCTCGACACGGCGGAGCAGCAGGCGTGGCGGCAGCTCTCCGATCCCGCGGGCGACACGACGCTTTGTCACGGGCTCTTCGGCTCGCTCGACGCGCTGCTCGACGGCGCCCGCTCCGGCCGCGGCGCGTACGCCACCGTCGTCGCGCGGTGCGCGAGCGTGGCCGCCGAACGGCATCACTTCGGCGACGCGCCGTGGCCGTCGGGGCTGATGTCGCACGAGCCGATCGACGGCCTCATGATGGGCAACGCGGGAATCGGGCACGTTTTCTTGCGATTGGCGGACCCGTCGGTGGCGCCGCTGCTGGCACCGGGAGCGCCGGCCACGGCGGTTGCCGCCATCCTGTGAGCGGCGCGGAGAGCTGCTACAGCACCGTGCTGTGCAGCACGTCGCGCGCCTCTTCGCGCAGACCGCTGTACGCGTCCCACGTCTCCGCGACCAAGAACGCCGCACCGGTTGCGATCGCGAACGTGCCGACGGTCGCAACGAACAATCCCACCATCGTGATGATCGGCGCGATCTCGCCGCGCACGATCGCCGCGACGCCGCCGCCGAGCAGCTCGGAGAACGTCCCGATCGCGAACGACGCGACGGCCACGTAGAACGCGGTCAGCGCGCGGTTGAGCGCGAGCGCGCGCCGCGTGACGCGCAGGAGCGCACGCTCGCGGTCGGGAGCGTTCGGCGAGTCCTCGAGCTTGCGCGCGCGGTCGACCGCGCGCGCGAACCGGTTGGACGTCGAGAGCACCAGCACGGTCGACGCGTTGGTGAGCAGCGCCGGCGCGGCGATGAACGTCAGGAGCTGAAAGGCGTTCTGGGTGTCGAGGGCCATCGTGCCTCCGTTGGTGTGCGCGCGTGCTCGTGCTTACGCGCGCGTCAGTGGACGAGGTCGCGGGCGAGGACCAGCACGATGCCTGCGCGTTCGAGCTCCGGGAGCAGCGTGCGCACCGCGATCAGCGTCGTCGCGCGCGGGTGCCCGATGGCGATCGCGCTGCCGTTCGTTTTCGCGATGTCCGCCGCGCGGCGCAGTTGTGACTCGGTCGCGTCCACGTCCGCGACGTCGTCCAGGAACACGTCGCGTCGTGCGGTCGGGACGCCGGCTTCGCTCGCGCTGCGTTCGGCGACGGTGTCCTTGCCGGTGCGCGAGTCGATGAAGAACACGTGC
>JAXDMB010000055.1:0-3730 GCA_034666325.1 Vulcanimicrobiota bacterium | reverse complement strand
GACGAGAAGAACCAGGTGCAGATCGGGTCGAGCACCGTGAACGAGATGCAGGCGAAGGAGCAGTTCGCGCAGCTCGTCAAGTCGACGGGCAGCGGGCTCAAGACCGTCATCATCAAGGCGAATCCGAAGGCGAGCTTCGGCACGATCCTGCGGGTCATGGACGCGGCCAAGTCGGCGAATCTGACTACGTTCGGCTTGGCCAATCACATCGAAGGCGCCCCCGAAGGGCAGACGGGGAGTTAGATGGCGAGCAACAACGCTCCGACGCCCCCGGTGATCTCGGCCGAGCGGGCCAGGAACTTCCTTGCCTACGGGTTCGGGATCTCGATCGCGCTGCACCTGATCTTCGGCCCGCTGCTGAAGTTCCAGAACACGCAAACGCAGGAAGACCAGCCGCAGAAGGTCACCGTCGTCCGCGTTCCCACGCCGCCGCCGACGCCGCCGCCCACCCCGACGCCGAAGCCGACATTGCCGCCGACCCCGCCGCCCAAGCAGACGCCGCCGCCGCAGCAGACGCCGGCTCCGCAGCAGCCCAAGATCAAGATCAACACGCAGAAGACGGAGTCCAAGTCCAACACCGGCCCGTCGGAAACGGCGAACAAGTACACCCAGGGCAACACGCAGGGCATCCCGCAGGGCCAAGGCACCTCAGCGCCGTCCACCGCACCGCCCGCAACCCCGGCTCCGGCCACGCCGCCGCCCGCCACGCCGCGCCCGACGCCCACGCCGCAGAGCTGCGCCCGCCCGAACGTCGCCGCGACGACCATCCGCGCCGTGGAGCCCGACACGCCGGCAATGGCGCAGCAGCAGGGCATCTCGGGGACGGTCCAAGTGGTGGTGTCGCTCGACGCGACCAGCCGCGTCACCGGCACGCGCGTGCAGAGCTCGCCGAGCGCGGTGCTGAACTCCGCCGCGCTCAGCGCCGCCCGCCAGTCGCAATTCCAGACGGAGATCCGCGACTGCAAGCCGATCGCCGCGGACTACATCTTCAGCGTGGACTTCACGAGTCAATAGACTTTGGCGCTCTGGACGAGCGCCAGAAGTCTGCGGACGCAAAAATCCCCCAGCCCTTCGGGTGGGGGATTTTCCGCGTCCTGACCGTGCTTTCGTCCGTCGTGTCGGCCGTAGGGCGCCCGAACGGGCGCGTGTTGTGGCGCTCGTACAGAGCGCTACAACACTCCGAGGTCTCTTACTTTGTACATCATGTCTATGTAGGCCATCAGTTGGGTTTCTTGGGCTGGGGAGCGGTTGGTGAACTCGATGCCGATTCGGTATCGGTTCAGTATCGCGTCGTGGCGGCACCAGCGGACTTCGCCCGTGAGGTGCAGCGGCGGGCGCGGGTCGCCGCGCAGTTCCAGATCGAGGCGCAGCTCGATGCCCGACGGAAGCTCCGTGTCGGCGAGCATCGCCAGCCCGCCCAATCCGACGTCGTACGTTTCGGTGCGCGCCGCGGCGAACTCGTCGCCGATCGTGTACGCGACGAGCAGCGGTGCGTCCGAGAGCCGGCGATGCGAGCGTGCTTCACTCACACCCGCGCAATTCGCGCGAGCGGGAAAGGCTCCCCCGCGTGCGAACCGACCCGCGTTGTGACGTTCGTGCAAGCGATGCTGCTCGCGGTGCTGCAAGGCTTCAGCGAACTGTTTCCGGTGAGCAGCCTCGGTCACACGGTGCTCCTTCCCGCGCTGCTTCGGTGGCACATCGACGAAGGCTCGGAGTCGTTCCTCGCGTTCGTCGTCGTGCTGCACCTCGGTACGGCGCTCGCGCTGATCGTGTTCTACCGCGCCGACTGGATCAGGATCGTGCGCGCGCTCGTCGCGAGCATCGTGCGCGGCAAGGTGTCGGACGATGCGGACGAGCGCACCGCGTGGCTGCTCGTCGCCGGAACGATCCCGGTCGGCGTGCTCGGCGTGCTGCTCGAGTCGAGCGTGAAGAAGCTGTTCGCGTCGCCGGTCCCGGTGTCGCTGTTCCTGTTCGCGAACGGGTTCGTCATGCTGCTCGGCGAGTGGCTGCGGCGCCGCCAGCATCCTTCGGCGAGCTCAGGACAGGTTCGTCACGACAAGCGCTATCGCAAGCTGGAGGAGCTGCGGCCGCAGGACGGCGTGTTCGTCGGCTTCGCGCAGGCGCTCGCGCTGCTCCCGGGCATCTCGCGCTCGGGCTCGGCGATCGTCGCCGGCCTCGTGCGCGACCTGCGCCACGAGGACGCGGCGCGCTACTCGTTCCTGCTCGCGACGCCGATCATTCTCGCGGCGAGCCTGCTGGAGTTCCCGAAGCTCTTCACGCCGGATGCGCACGTGGTGCTCGTCCAAGCCGTCGCCGGCGGCATCGTCGCCGGCGTCACCGCGTACGCGTCGGTCGCGTTTCTGACGCGGTATTTCCGCCACAACGATCTCTCGCCGTTCGCGTGGTACTGCATCGCCGCCGGCGGCGCGTCGTTCATTCTCTTCGCTACGAAAGTAATCGCATGAAACAGGTGTCGCTCGTTCTCGCCGTCGTGCTCGTCGTCGTCGCGCTGCTGTACTGGACGGGACACTTCTATCCCGGCGGCGTGCACGTGAAGCACGGTATCGTCAGCATCATCCTCGCGCTGCTGTGCCTGGTGTGGTACCGGTTTCAGACCGCTTCCGCAACGCGCTGACGCTACGATTTTCCGATGACGTAGATCTCGTCCGGGTCGGGAGCGACGATCTCGACGCTCGGGCGGTGCGCTTGCAGCAGGCGTTCGAAGCGGTCCGCTTCTTTCGCGGTGGTTTGGATGATGACGTGGGACGCGTGCTCCGCGGCGCTGAGCACGTCGCCGATCGCGCGGTCGTAGCTCGCGTCGTCGTTCACCCGGCCGCCGAAGACGGTGTCGCGGTACAGGCGCTCGACGTTCAGATACGGGTCGCCTTGCAGCCACGCTTCCCACATCCACACGCGCGCGTCGATGCGTTTCGCGCCGGAACGGCCCGGCGGCGTGATGTAGACGGCGTCCGCGCGCGCCGCGGCTAGCGTCGTCGCGAAGTCCGCGCGGCGCACGGTGTTGCGTTTGCCGTTGTCCACCACCCACTGCTCCGTTTCGCGGATGTGGTGCCACGCGAGCTCGCTGGGCGGAATGTCGACCATCTCGTCGGGATGGCGCGCTTTGAGCAGCCAGTGGCAGAGCACGTGCCACAGACCCATTACCGCGAGCCCCGTTTGGCCGTCGCTGCGCAGCGCGTGCACGTTCGCGTGCCACACGCCGAGATAGCGGCACTGGTCCTCGCTGAAGAACACGCCTTCCCACGCGCGGAACAGATCGGTGGGGTAGATGCGGCCCGGGAGCATCTCCACGACTTCGGCCACCTCGGCGTCGCGCAGGATCGTGAAGTCGTTCACCACCAGGCCTTCGCCGGCGCGCACGAACCAGTCGAGCAGGTCTCCCCCGTGGACCGCGATGCCGTGGCGCTTGAGCACGTTGAGGTGCATGGGCAGGCCCATGAACGGGTCGACGAGGCTGGCGATCCCGCGCTCGCGGCAGAGGTCGAGGAGGCGCGTGCCCGACACGCGGCGCGTGCGCGCCGGCAGGTCGATCACGTCGGTGCTCCCAGCAGCGCGAGATACGCGCGCGTGACGGCGGGATCGAACTGCGTTCCGGCGGCGGCCGCGAGGCGGCGCGGCGCTTGAAGCGGATCGAGGCTGTCGGCGGCGAGCACCAGCGCGAGCACGCCGGCGAGCTGGTCGGCGGCGCCGTCCTCGAACCACGCGGCCGATG
>JAXDMB010000054.1:0-2556 GCA_034666325.1 Vulcanimicrobiota bacterium | reverse complement strand
GCGCGGTACTTGTCCGCGAACGGCTCGAGCGGCATGATGTCTTCCGTGCTGCCGTCGATTTGGATCACATTGCGGTCGATGATGCACGTGAGGTTGTCGAGCCCGAACTTGGCGGCGGTCATCATCGCTTCCCAATGGAGCCCGCACTGGTGCTCGCCGTCCGACGCGATCACGTACGTGCGCCAGTCGGCGCGGTCCATCTTCGCCGCGAGCGCCATGCCGGTGCCTTGCGCCAGACCTTCACCGAGCGGCCCGGATGTCGTCTCGAGGCCGGGAAGGCTCACGCGCTCCGGGTGGCCCTGCAGACGCGTGCCGAACTTGCGCAGCGTCAGCAGCTCGTCGAGCGGGAAGTAGCCCGCGTACGCCATCGCGCTGTAGCGAACCGGCGCGATGTGGCCGCACGACAGCAGCACGCGATCCCGGTCGGGCTTGTCGGGGTTCTTCGGGTCGTGGCGCAGCACGTGAAAGTAGAGCGCCGTGAAGATGTCGGCCATGTCGAGCGAACCGCCCGAGTGACCGGAGCCCGCGGCGACCAGCGAGCGGATGATGCCGACGCGAACGTCGTTCGCGTGGCGCTCCAGCTCGGCCAGGCGTTCCGGCGAAAGAGAATCCATACCGGGCGATTATCCCGCGACGACGGCGGAGTCCCCGCAGGAGTGCCCTTGCCTGCGGCATGATCGCGGGGCGCGGCGGGCACCGGCCCCGGTGTGCGTGCTGCGGAGGCGGGGTTCTCGCTGATCGAGGTGCTACTCGCGACGGCGCTGTTCGGCGTCGTCGCGCTGGGCGCGTTCGAGGGCGTGCGGCAGCTTGCGACGGGCATGCGGCAGCTCATGGCACGGCTTCTCGCGTACGGCTCGCTCGAGCGGCTGACCGCCCAGCTCCGCGCGGAGGCGCGCAGCGCGACGGCGATCTGGGTGAGCTCGCCGGCGCTTGCCGGCGCCCACGACGACTGCGTGCAGATCGACTTCTTCACCGCGGATGCCGGCGGCCCGAAGTTCTGGAGCTATCGCGCGTTTACGAACCATACCGCGGCGGATGCGGTCGCCGGCGACGTACTGGAACGGCTCGCGGCGACGGCGCCGATCGCTCCGTGCGACACGTCGCTGCACGGCGTCACCGCGCTCGCGGGATTGCGCGCGGGGCTGAGCGCCCAGACGGACGCGGCCGGCGCGCTGCCCGCGCATCGCGATGCGTATCTGGATGAAAGCGACTCGCCGTTCGTCGTGCCGAGCGTTCCGGCCACCGCGCCGGTCGCGCTCGGTGTGCTCGATGCGAGCGGCGGCGCGGTGCGCGGCGGCAATGCGATCACCGAGCTGCGGATGGAAACCGGCGACGGTTCGCGCGTCGTCGATCTGCTGCCCGGCGTGTTTCCGAGCGGCTTCACCGAAGTGCTGCGCTACACGTGCAGCGAGCGCTGCGACGTCGGCCACGACACGGCCGCACCGAAGACGCTCACGTCGTGCGCGGTCGGCTGGCAACCCGGATGGAGCACGTACGTGCAGTGGAACGATTACGCGACGAATCCCGACGGCTCGCTCGCGTTTCCGGGCGGGTGGTTCATCGGCGGGACGTTCACATTCGACTACAGCGGAACGCGCGCTTCGGACGGCGGCACGGATACGCTGACGAAGACGTATGCCGCCACGAACTGGGACGCCGCGCGCGATTACGCCGCGTTCCCGCCCGACCGGCTCGCGTCGGACGGATCGAATGCCGGCAGCTTCGCGCCGTGGGACGTCCGCAGCGAAACGGCGTCCGCGTGGCTCGCCGATTTCGCGCCGTATCTCGCGCGCGGCGAAAACGCCCCGATCGCGGCGGAGAAGCAGCGCTGCGACGCCGTGCAGCGGGACGGTGCGAGCGGTGGATTCTACGCGAACGGCTGAGCGCGGCTTCACGCTGCTCGAGCTGCTGGTGTGCGTGGCGGTGCTGGCCGTCGCGAGCGCCGCGACGCTCGGTGCGTTCGCGGCAGTCGCGCGCAACGCGACGCCCGGAACGACGCGTGACGCCGCGCTGATGGTCGCCGAAAACGCACTCGCACGAGCGCGCGCGGCGGCGGCATATGCGCCGTCGTCAGCACCGTCATCGGCGCAACTGGTCGCCGACCGCTCTTGGGCTCTCACGCCGGGCGACACCCGGTACACCGCGGGCGCACAGCTGCGTGCCAACGCTCTGTGCGGCGGGAGTGGAGCGTTGCAAATGCGGTTGCCCGTCGTCGCGACGTACGATGTCGCGAGCGCGCGGTTTTCCGTGGTGGTGACGTATCCGCGCGATCCGTGCCGTGTCGCGCCGGACGGCGCGATCCCGGACGACGACGCGGCAACGCTGACGCTCGGCGAGACGCTCCCGCCGCCCGTGTACGCGCCGGGCGCGACGATTCGGCGCGACATCGCGCCTCCCGCGCGGATGTAGGATGCTCGGGACGGCGATGTGGCTCGTGGTCGCGATGGGCTTGCTCGCGGCCGTTCTCCTCGACGCCGCAGCGGGTTTCGGGCGCGCCGCCGTGCACGCAGCCGCCGACCATGCGATCGAAGCGGCGATGCACGACGCGGTGGCGGA
>JAXDMB010000053.1:0-4783 GCA_034666325.1 Vulcanimicrobiota bacterium | reverse complement strand
AGCGCTTCCGTGAATGCGATTGGTTCGACGAGGTCGGGGTCGACCAGCGCGTACACGCCCCGCAAATGCGAACGAGGAGCGTCGCCGCTCCTCGTCGTCGTCATGCGCTGAAGACCTAGTTGAGCGGCGCCAATGGGTTCACGACGGCTACCGTGATCGAACCGGAGTTTGACCCGCTGCCGCCGATCGGGGTCGCCGTGACGGTAACGCAGTAGGGATTTGTCGATCCCGTGACCGGCGGGAAGACCGGATTTGCGATCGTGATCGTCGACCCGGCCGGCGCACCCGAAGGCAGCGGGATGATCGTCGGGGGGATGAATTCGATGTTGGCTTCGTTGGTAGGGTCGATCGCGATGTAGATGCCGAAGTCCGGAGCATACGCCACGGGCGTTCCACCTGCGGGCGTGTAGACGAGCGTCGAGCACGGCTTCTGCGTGCCCAGCGTCGTCGCGGGGTACGACTGTCCCACGCTGACGGCGGCGCTCCACTTGAACCGGTTGTTGCTCAGCACGCCGTTCTGGGTGCCCTTCACGGCGACCGCGCTGATCGGAAGTCCCGCACCCGGCAGGACGCGCGCGATGTTCGAGCCCCCCTGCACGGTGACGATGACGCGGTCGGGCGTCGAGCTGTTGTCGAAGTTCAGAACCGAGCCGCCGCCACCGCACGCGCCCAGCGACAGGACGCCCAGAACGGCGGCGAGAGACTTGACGATGCGACGCATGGATGCGACTCCCGTGAGAACGGAAAAAACGACCAGCGGGCTATTCGAACAAACGCCGCCGGGCGGTGCGACCGTTCCGTAGCCCGGGAGACGGTTCCTCTCTCGACCCGATTCGCCTACGGGCGCGGCGCGATGGGAACCGTCACGTCGAAGGGCGCGTCGCCGCCTTCCCGCAGCGCCGGCGCCAGCGTGAGGGACCAGGTGCGTTTCACGTCGCCGAACCGCGGGGCCGTGAACGCGATCGATCCGGTGTACTGCGAGTTCGGCGCGAGCCGCGCGCCTTCGTAGAGCTTCTTGTCCGTCACGGTCCAGTTCTTCGTCGCGAGGATGCGGTAGACGCCGCCGCGGTCGTCGCGCAAAACGCTCTTGCCGTACGGCAGGATCGTGACGAAGTTGTCGCCGGTGTTGGTGAACGTCACGATGACGTCGATGCGGTCGGGATAGAAGTCCACCTTCTTCACCGTTGCGCGCAGGCCGGACGCGTCCGCCGCCGACGCCGACGCGAACGCGCGGTACGGTTTGCCCGGGTCCTTGACGTGCAGCACGCCATGCTCCGGAAGCACGCCCAGCGGCACCGTCGCGTCGATCTCGCGCTGCTTGTCGTTCGCGTGGTCGACGAACGCGATCCGCTCGCGCACGAAGTACACGCGCCCGCGGTCGTCGCCACGCGCGCCCACGACCGACGCGCTCTTGAGCGCGAAGCCGTCGGCGTCGAACACGCTGCGGTACGACGCCGCATTTCCGTAATACGCGCGCTCGTCGTCGCTGAGCAGCGCGAACGCGGCGTCGAAGTTTCCCGTGCGCAGCGCGTCGACGTATTTCTTCACGACGGCGGTTTGCGCGTTGTTCGGCACCGGTCCGTAACGCAGGCGCTGCTGCTCCGGAGCGGCGCCGAGCGTCGCAACACACAGCAGCGCGCACGCGGCGCGGGCAATGGTTCTCACGAAGTTTCTCCCAACAACAGATCGACGATGCGCAGCAGATCGCTCGGATCGGCGTAGCGCAGCTCGATCGTGCCGCCGCGCTCCTGCGCGACGACGCGCACGTTCGTCGCATACTTGTAGCGCAGTCGTTCCGCGAACGCTTCGTCGTCGCCGCTCGCGCGCTGCGACGCCGCGCTCGCGCGCGTGCGTTTCGGCGAACCGCCCTGTCCCAGCCGTTCGACCGCGCGCACCGACAGCTCTTCATCCACCGCGCGGCGCGCGACGGTCTCGCGCCGCTCCACCGGCAGCGCGAGCAGCGCGCGCGCGTGTCCCGCGCTGAGCTTTCCGTCGCGCACGTATTGTTTTATCGAGTCGGGCAATGACAGCAGCCGCAGCGTGTTCGCGATCGCGGGCCGGCTCTTGCCGACGCGTTCGGCGACCTGCTCCTGCGTGAACTGATACGCCTCGACCAAGTGCTGAAACCCCATCGCTTCTTCGAGCGGATCGAGGTTCTCGCGCTGCAAGTTCTCGATGATCGCGACTTCCAGCGACTCGCGGTCGCCGGACGGCCGCACGATCGCCGGAATGGTATCGAGTCCGGCCATCTGCGAGGCGCGCAGCCGGCGTTCGCCCGCGATCAGCTCGTAGCCGTCGCCGCGCTCGCGCACGATCACGGGAACGAGCACGCCGAACGATGCGATCGATGCGCGCAATTCGTCGAGCGCCGCCGGCGCGAACGTCGTGCGCGGCTGGTGCGGGTTCGGCCGGATCTTCCCGAGCGGAATCTGCTGCAGATCGCGTTTGGGCGGCGCGCTCGTTACGTCGGCGGTGCTCTGACCGTCGCCCAGCAGTGCGCCCAGACCGCGCCCGAGGCCGCGCTTGCTCACGGCACGAGCTCTCTGGCGAGCGAGAGGTACGCTTGCGCGCCGCGGCTCTTCACGTCGAAGAGGATCGCGGGCTTGCCGTACGACGGCGCCTCGGAGAGCCGGATGTTGCGCGGGATCTGCGTCTGGAACACGCGGTCCGGAAAATAGCGGTGCACTTCCTCGAGCACTTCGGTCGCCAGCTTGGTACGTCCATCGAACATCGTGATCAGTACGCCCCGGATCGTGAGCTCCGGGTTGAGTCCTTCCTTGATGCGCCGGACGATCGCGACGAGTTGGCTGAGCCCCTCGAGCGCGTAGTACTCGGCCTGCACCGGGATGATCACCTCGCCGGCCGCGGTCAGCGCGTTGATCGTCAGCAGGCCGAGCGACGGCGGGCAGTCGATCAGCACCTCGTCATAATCGTGCACGACCTTGGAAAGGGCCGTTTTCAGCCGGTTTTCGCGCTGGAGCGCCGAGACGAGCTCCACCTCCGCTCCGGCGAGGTTCAGCGTCGCGGGAACGATCCAGAGGTTCTCCACCTCGGTCGGCTGCGTGACGTCGGCGACGGACGTGTGCTGCAGCAGCACGTTGTACACGTCGCGCTCCACGGCGCGCTTGTCGATCCCGACGCCTGTCGTGGTATTTCCCTGGGGGTCGATGTCGACCACGAGGACGCGCCGGCCCAGCACGGCGAGGGACGCGCCGAGATTGACCGCGGTCGTCGACTTCCCGACGCCGCCCTTCTGATTGACGATCGCGATGACGCGCGCCGTCCTCTGTGCTGGAACAACCGCGGACAAAGACCGAACCTACCCGGACGCGGAGAAATGCTCGTCGATGTAGCGTTCAGCACGCTCGGCGAGCAAGCCCGCCTCGTTCCGAGACGGGTCATCGGTGACCTCCTCGAACAGCGCGTGGAGCACCTCCCCCACCCGGCGGTCCCCGCGAAATCCTGACGCAGCGAGGCTTTTTCGCTCGAACAGAGCGATCACGTCGCCGCCGGAGATCGCGAGATCACGAACGCTGAACGCCGGCTTCTCCGCGAGCACCGCGGCGACGCGCGCCTCGAACTGTTCGTTCGAGTCGTCCCGTTTCGGCAGTCCGGAGCCTTCGATGTCCGCCCAGCGCAGGGCGAACAGCCGGTCCAGATGCTCGGGCCCGATCCGGCGCACGAAGCGGCGCAGCGTCCGGTCCTGCGCGTCCGGATCGGCCGAATACATGTGCTGCCGCACGAGGTGCGTCACCGTCTCGACCGTCTCGTTCGGCAGCCGCAGCCGCGCGAGCATCTCCGGGACCATCTCCGCGCCGACGTGCTCGTGCTGGTAGAACGAGTTCCCCCGGCCGTCTTCGCGCGGCGCCGCGGTGCGCGGCTTCCCGACATCGTGCAGCAGCGCGGCAAGGCGCAGCGTCATGTCGCCTCGTGGTGCGGCATCGAGCGTCTCGAGGTTGTGCCGGTAAACGTCGTATGCGTGCCAGTCGTTCTGATCGACCGAGACGCCCTCGAGCAGTTCCGGCCAGATATGTTCGAGCACGCCGGTGGTCCGCAAAATCTCGATGCCCGCTGAAGGCGCCCGCGCTAAGAAGAGCTTCGCGAACTCCTCGCCGATGCGCTCCGCTGAGACGGTCTGCACCAGTGGCGCTGCAACTCGCATGGCGGCTTCGGTACGCTCGGTGAGCGCGTACCCGAAGCGCGCTGCGAACTGGGCGGCGCGGAGCATGCGCAGCGGATCCTCGTCGAAGGCGGCCTCGTCAACGATGTCGATCCGCCCGAACCGGATGTCCTCGATCCCGCCGTACGGATCGACTACCTCGTCGTCCGCGAGGCGCCGTGCGATCATGTTCATGCGGAAGTCGCGGCGGCGGAGGTCGTCGGCCAGCGGGATCTCGGGCCCCGACTCCACTGCGAAGTCCTTGTGGCCGACACCGGTCGAGCGGTCTCGCCGGGGGAGCGCGATGTCGGCTTCCCCGGCTTTGTGGCGGAACTTCACGACGGCGAATGATGCGCCCACGATGTCGACTCGGCCGATTCTCTTCAAGGCCTCGACGAGGGGTTCGAGGGGGATGCCGGTCACCACGTAGTCCAGGTCCTTTGGGGGACGGTCGATCGCGTCCAGCTTTTGGCGGAACTCGTCGCGGACTCGGCCGCCTACGGCGTATACCGCTGCGGTTGGGAGCGCTGTCGTTAGGACTTCGTCTAGGGGGTGGCGCACGGGCGGTTCCCATTCTAGCGTGGTGGGGGTTCGTCTGTCTCGTGGGGCCGGGGCGAGGGCGGG
>JAXDMB010000052.1:0-3891 GCA_034666325.1 Vulcanimicrobiota bacterium | reverse complement strand
GCTTGGCTGATGCGCGTCGCGACGCCGGCCAGCGCGGCTGCCTCGTCGCGCGCCTGCGCGAGATGCCGCGCCAGCTCGTCCACGTCCGCCGCGATCTCGGTCACCACGGCGGCCAGTCGCGCCGTCGCACCGTCCGCTTCGTGCGCGGCGGTGCTCGTCGTGGCGTTCGCGTCGGCCAGCTCGTCGGCCACGCGCGATACCTGTCCCACCGCGTCGCGCAGCGTCGACGCCATCGCGCCGAACGCGTCGCCCACGCGTCCCAATCCGGCCGCGACGTGATCGTAGCCGTCGGAAAGCTCGCGAATCTCGTCGCCGCCGCGGTCGTCGATCACCGTGTGGTGCGACGCGAACGAAGCGCCCAGCAGATCGCCTTTCGCCAAACGCTCGAAGGCGTCGACGAGCTTGGGCACGTCGTCGTCCGCGACGACGGTAAGCGCTCCCGTGACGCGGCCCAGCCGCCGCGCGAGCCCGCGTCCGATCGCGAACGCGATGAACGCGGCGACCGCGATGACCGCCAGGATTCCGGCGACGAACACGATCTCGACGTTGCGCCGCGCGAGCTCGAACGCCGCTTTCGCTCCGGCGTCGCCCGCGGCGGTGAAGTCGTACAGCACCGCCGCATCGGTTTGCAGCTGGCGCAACGTCGCGGTCGAGGCGGTGATCGCGCCCTTCTTCTTGCCGCGCTCCGCGTCGAGGTTCGCGCGCAGCGCCTTCACGTCGGACGCGATCTGCTCGCCCTGCACGACGATCTGCTCCACGCGGTTGACGGAGATCGCCTTCGTCTCTTCGTCGGCGGAGAGCCGTTCCAGGTTGCGAGCGAGCACGTTTTCGGCGGCCTGCACCGCACTCGCTTGCGTGGAGTCGCCGAGCGCCACGCCGCGCGTCGCGGCGGTCAGCTGCGCGGCGTTGCCCACCGTGTCGCGCACCAAGCCGCTCACCGAAGCGAACGCGGCCTGTTCGTCGGCGCGGGCGCGCATGTCGCGCAGCTCGTACGCGCCGACCACGCCGACGATCAGCAGCAGCGCGATCGCGGCGAGGTATCCCGCTGCGATTCGCACTCCGAAGCCAAGCCGGCGGCGCACGCTGCTATCCCCTTACGACTTGACGGCGGCGCACGACGAGATGGTCGCGACGTCGACCACCGAGACGACCGCGAGCACCGAGGATCGATTCATGGCATCCTTTTCCAGTCCGGGGTTTGACGGCCGGCATGCCGCCGGGCCTCTTCCGTGGTTTCGGTAAACAGACGCCCGGGCGTGAGAATCCGCTCTCGCGGCCGATCGGCCGCCGGTAAAGAAACTGTACAGCCTCGCACATTTTGGCCGGTTCTCAGGCCGGTTTGTTGATCGTGCCGCGGCAGCCCGGCGCGCCGCACGTGCAGCGCTTGCGGTCGGAGTGCAGCGACGACACGTAATCGATGGTGATCTCTTCGCCGGGCCGAATATCGCGCAACGCGAGCACGATCAAGTGCCCGCGCACCGTGCGCATGAAGCTGTTGGGGCGGCACGAGTGGTTGATGTAGTGCGTGCCGTTGCCGCCGCGCGAGCCGTCGATGCTCCAGCGCTGGTCGAGCCCGCTGATCCGCAGCACGCGCCGGTGGCCGCGCCGCTCGGCCTCCGCGTTGGTGATCTTCTCGCCGGTGTACTCGGCGATCTTCTTCCATTTTTTGAAGCGGACGGTGGCGAAGCAGCCTCGGCCGTGAATCGCGGACGGCGCGACCGTCAGCCCGGGTGCGTACGCGGACGTCATCCGCGCGAGGTTCGCGAACCGGCCGGTATTTCGCTCGCCGCGAGATAGGCGGCCAGATACGGTGCCGTACGGCTCGCGGAAACCGTCGCAACCTCGGCGGGCGGCCCTGCCGTGACGACGCGGCCGCCTTCGTCGCCTGCTCCCGGGCCGATGTCGATCACCCAGTCGCTGCCGGCGAGGACGCGCATGTCGTGCTCCACCACGATCACGGTATTGCCGGAGTCGACCAGCCCGTCGAGCTGCGCCATGAGCCTCTCGACGTCCGCCGGATGCAGCCCGGTCGTGGGCTCGTCGAGCACGTAGAGCGTGTCGCCGCGCTGCGTGCGCTGCAACTCCGTCGCGAGCTTGATGCGCTGCGCTTCGCCGCCGGAGAGCTCGGTGGCGGGCTGGCCGAGCCGCAGATAGCCGAGTCCCACTTCGCGCAGCACGTTGAGCGAACGGCACACGTGCGCTTCCTCCGAAAAGAAATCCCACGCCGCGTCGACCGTCAGCGCGAGCACGTCCGCGACGTTCTTTCCGCGGTACTGGATCTCGAGCGTTTGCGCGTTGTAGCGCGCGCCGTGACATGTCGGGCACGGCGCATACACGCTGGGAAGAAACAGCAGCTCGACCATCACGAAACCTTCGCCCTCGCACGTCGCGCAGCGGCCTTTCGCGACGTTGAACGAGAAGCGTCCCGCGTCGTACCGCCGCGCGCGCGCCTGTTTGGTGGCGGCGAAGAGCTTGCGGACGGAATCGAACAAGCCGGTGTACGTTGCGAGATTCGAGCGCGGCGTGCGCCCGATCGGCTTTTGATCGACCGTCACGAGCCGCTTGATGCGCTCCATGCCGCCGGCGATGTGCCCGCCCGTGGGAATCACCGGCGCGCGCTCGAGCTCGTCGCGCTCGTCGTCCTCCGTTGCCGCGACGGTTCCGAGATGCTCCGCGGCGAGCTCCACCAGCGCCTGGCTCACCAGGCTCGATTTGCCGGACCCTGACACGCCGCTGACCGCGGTGAACGCGCCGAGCGGAAAGGCGACGTCGAGACCGGTCAAGTTATTCCGCGTGACGCCGCTCAGCCGCAGCCAACTGTGCGGCGCGCGCGGCGCGCGGCGCCGGACCGCGCGATCGCCGAAGAGATACTGCCGCGTGACGGACGCATCGGCGTGCGCGAGCCCCTGCGGCGGCCCGCTGTACACGATGTGGCCGCCGCGTTCGCCCGCCGCAGGGCCGACGTCGACGATCCAGTCGGCGTGGCGCATCACGTCGATCTCGTGCTCCACCACGAACAGCGAGTTCCCCGACGCCTTGAGCTGGTCGAGCGCCGTCAGCAGCGCCTCGGTGTCGGCGGGATGCAGCCCCGCGGACGGCTCGTCGAGCACGTACACCACGCCGAACAGGTTCGACCGCACTTGCGTGGCGAGGCGCAGGCGCTGCAGCTCGCCGGGCGACAATGTCGGCGTGCTGCGCTCGATCGTGAGATAGCCGAGCCCTAGATTCAGCAGCACGTCGAGCCGCGCGACCAGATCCTGCGCGATGCGCTGCACGACGATCGCCTTCTCCGGGTGCTCCGGCGCGATCTTCTTCAGCGCCGGGGCGCTCGAGCTCGCATACGGCGCGAAGATGCCGGTGAGCCGCTTGAGCGGCACGCGCGCCATCTCCGCGAAATCCAGCCCGTCGAACGTCACCGACAGCGACGTGCGGCGCAGCCGCTTGCCGTGGCACAGCGGACAGTCGCTGCTCACCATGTACCGCGCCGCGCGCTTCTTCATCAGCGGGCTTTGCGTGGTGGCGAACGTCTGCAGCACGTGCTTGCGCGCGCTCGTGAACGTGCCTTGATAGCTGGGCTCTTCTTTGCGCTTGAGCGCGCGGCGCGTTTGCGCGGGCGTGTACCCCGCGTAGACCGGCACGGTGGGCTGCTCGTCGGTGAACAGCAGCCAGTCGCGGTCCTTCTTGGGCAGCTCGCGCCACGGGCGGTCGACGTCGTACCCGAGGCTCGTGAGCATGTCGCGGAGGTTCGTCCCGTGCCACGCCGGGGGCCACGCGGCGATCGCCCGCTCGCGGATCGTCTTCGTGTCGTCGGGGACCATCGACCGCTCGGTCACGTCGTAGATGCGCCCGAGCCCGTGACACTGCGGGCACGCGCCCTCCGGCGTGTTCGGC
>JAXDMB010000051.1:0-3653 GCA_034666325.1 Vulcanimicrobiota bacterium | reverse complement strand
GATCGACCGCCAGACGCTCTGGAACGTCGTCACGCTCGCAGAGGTGGTGATCGCGCTCTCCGAATATCTGCTCGAACTCACCTTTCCGCGCTACGCGAGCCCGTGGTTCTGGATCGCGCTGATCGCGACCGTCGGGCTGCTCGTGCTGGTGCAGGTGCTGCGCTTCACCGGGGCACGCAAGCTGACCACGGCGAAGCCCGATTACTCCGCCACGACGATCATCCGCCGCCGCACCGACACCGACGACCGAGGCTGACACACCGCATGCAACTGCTCGAACCGCAAACGCTCGCTGCTCAGGATCCCGAGCTCTACGCCTCGATCGCCGACGAGGAGCGCCGCCAGCGCGACAACCTCGAGCTCATCGCGTCGGAGAACTACGCCAGCCGCGCGGTGCGCGAAGCGACGGCGTCGGTGATGACGAACAAGTACGCCGAAGGCTATCCCGGCAAGCGTTATTACGGCGGCTGCGAGTACGTCGACGTCGCGGAGACGCTCGCGATCGAGCGCCTGAAGAAGCTCTTCGGCGCGGACCACGCCAACGTGCAGCCGCACGCGGGCGCGCAAGCGAACATGGCGGTGCTGATGGCGGTGCTGAAGCCCGGCGACACGGTGCTCGGCATGTCGCTCGCGCACGGCGGCCACCTCACGCACGGCACCAAAGTGTCGTTCAGCGGCAAGCTCTACAACGCCGTCGCGTACGGCGTGCGCAAGGACACGGAGCTGATCGACTTCGATCAGGTTCGCGAGCTCGCGCGCGAGCACAAGCCGAAGCTCATCATCGCCGGCGCGAGCGCGTACCCGCGCACGATGGAGTACGCGCCGTTCCGCGAGATCGCCGATGAGATCGGCGCGACGTTCCTGGTCGACATGGCGCACATCGCCGGCTTGGTCGCAACGGGACTGCATCCGTCGCCCGTGCCGCTCGCGGAGTTCGTCACGTCGACCACGCACAAGACGCTGCGCGGCCCGCGCGGCGGCCTGATCCTCACCAACGCGCAGTGGGCGCAGCCGGTCGACAAGAGCGTTTTCCCCGGCATTCAGGGCGGACCGTTCATGCACATCATCGCTGCGAAAGCGGTTGCGTTCGGCGAAGCGCTGCAACCGTCGTTCAAGACGTACCAGCAGCAAGTGCTCGACAATGCGCGCGCGATGGGCGAGGAGCTGCAGCGCGCGGGCGCGCGGCTCGTGGGTGGCGGCACCGACACGCACTTGCTGCTCGTCGATCTCACGCCCAAGAACCTCACCGGCAAAGCGGTCGAAGAGTATCTCGATGAGATCCGCATCACGGTGAACAAGAACGCGATCCCGTTCGACCCGCAGAAGCCCGCCGTCACGAGCGGCATCCGCATCGGGTCGCCCGCGATCACGTCGCGCGGTTTCAGCACGGACGACGCACGCGAGGTCGGGCGGATCATCGGCGAAGCGCTGACCGACGTCGGCACCGGCGCGAAGAAGGACGAGTTGCGCGCGCGCGTCAGCGAGCTGACCGCGCGCCACGACGTTCCGTAGTGAGCGACGGCGCACGCATCGAGACCGAGCGGCTGATTCTGCGTGAGCCCGTCGCTTCCGATGCAGCGGTCCTCGCCGCGTACCATGCGCGCAACGAAGCCCGGATCGCGCGCTGGGAAGTAAAGCGCAGTGAGGACGTCGCGGCGCACGCGGCGTGGATCGCGTGGCGGCGCGCGGAAAGCGCGGCGGGGCGTGCACGGTCGTGGCACGCGTTCGACCGCGCCGCGCCCGATACGCTCGTCGCGCTGGTGAACCTGGACGCGATCACGCACGCGCCCGAGCGGACGGCGATGCTGGCGTATTCGGTGGACGCGGAGTACGAAGGCCGCGGCTACGCGCGCGAGGCGTGCGAGGCGGTGATCACGCACGCGTTCGGCGAGCTGGCATTGCATAGCCTCAGCGCGACGTACGATCCCGCGAACGAGCGCAGCGGCGCGCTGCTGAAACGGCTCGGCTTCGTGGAGGTCGCGCGCACGCCGGTGATCCCTGGATTCGAGCGGCACATGCGCGCGCAGGTGCTGGCGGCGCTCGCACGCCCCGCATGAGCGTCCGGCTCGAGACGGAGCGCCTCGTGCTGCGCGAGCCCGAAGAGGGCGACGTGCCGGCGCTGCTGCTGTACTACCAGTTCAACGACGAACGCTTCGCGCGCTGGGAACCGTATCACGACGACGACCTCGCGTACCACATGCGCTGGGTGCACTGGCGGCGCGGCGAAAGCGCAATCGGCCGCGGCTGGTCGTTCCTCGCGCTGCACCGTGCGGAACCCGACGCGCTCGTTGCGATCGTGAACTTGTACGACGTCGTCACGAGCTCTGTGCACAGCGGGATGCTGGGCTACTCGGTCGACGGCGCGCACGAAGGCAAAGGCTACGCGCGCGAAGCGGTCGAGGCGGTGATCGGCTACGCGTTCAAGACGCTGAACCTGCACCGCCTGACGGCAAACTACCATCCAGCGAACGAACGCAGCGGCGCACTGTTGCGCCGCCTGGGATTCGTGGTGGAAGGCTACGCGCGCGACATGATCTACCTGCGCGGAACCTGGCGCGACCATGTCCTGACATCACTAACGAACCCAGCCTGGAAAGCACCGGACGCTCCGGGCCCGGTCTGACGGTCCGAGTTGCCAGTATCGGGCGCGAGTTCGAGTTGCAGGGCGGGCGAACCGTTGCCGCGATGATTCTCTCGTGCCTTCCGCGCCGCAGATCGTCGACCACCCCGCCGTTCAGGACCGGCTCGCGCGGCTGCGCGACGCGACGACGCCTACCCCGGTGTTCCGGCGGCTCGTCGAAGAGCTGGGCCAGCTTCTGGCGTACGAGGCGACCCGCACGCTGCCGCTGACGGACATCGAGCTGCAGACGCCGGTCGCGCTGGCCAAGGTGCAGCGCATCGCGACCCGTCCGGTGGTCGCGCCGATCTTGCGCGCAGGGCTCGGGCTGCTGCCGGGGTTTCTCGCCGTCGTGGACGACGCCGTCGTGGCGCACCTCGGGTTCTACCGCGATCCCAAGACGCTCGCGGCGATCCCGTACTACGCGAACCTGCCGGACGATCTCGGCACGCGCGAAGTGTTCGTCCTCGACCCGATGCTCGCCACCGGCCATTCCGGGTCGGCCGCGCTGTCGCTGCTGGCGGAGCGCGGCGCCAAGGCGCCGGTGTTCGTGTGCATCATCGCCGCGCCCGAAGGGCTCGCGACGCTCGCGAAGGAGCACCCGGGCGTGCGCGTCGTCACGGCGGCCGTGGACGAGCACCTGAACAACCACGGCTACATCGTCCCCGGCCTCGGCGACGCGGGAGACCGGATGTTCGGCTCGACGAGCTCGGTCCCGGTCAGCGCGCGAACGAAGTAGCGTCTCAGCAGCGCGGCGCGCTCGAGGTCGGATCAAGCGCTGCGGTTCGGTCCCGGACCGGCTACTTGTGCTCGAACACGATCGTCGCGCGGTAGAAGCCGATGCTCGGCGCGTAGTTGAAGCTCGGGAAGTTCGCGCCGGAAAGACCGCGTGCCCGCAAGTCCGGCGGGTTGATGTTCGGCGCGTTGACGCACGTGACGATCGCTTCCCCGAACGTCCGGTCGTCCGCGCGCACTTCCAGCCAGGGCTCCGCTTTCGCGGCGTGTCTTGCGATCGTGAACCCGTCGGGCGCGGTCG
>JAXDMB010000050.1:0-4018 GCA_034666325.1 Vulcanimicrobiota bacterium | reverse complement strand
CATCGATTCGAAGCACGGGCGCCAGAACCGAACCGGGTCGACGAGAATCTCATCGAGCGTCACGTCCCGGCCGTCCACGAGGACGTCCGCGAACTCGGTGGAGCGCAGCGTGAGCTCGTCGTACACGAATTGACGCAGCTCGGCGGCGCTGATCACGACCGTCACCGGAGCCATCGCCCCCACGAGCCGGCCGCCCGCCGCCTCCACGAACACCGCGCAGACCGGATTCGGTCCTCGCGTGAACGTGACCAGATACCACGTCTCGTCGCCCGCGTCGGTAACGATATCGTGGTGCGTCGCCTCGGCCGCCTGCGCGCCCGCGAACGCGCTCTTGAACGGCTCGCACAGGTCAAGACCGCTGCCGTGAACCGCGGACTGCGCCGCCGCTTTCGCCGCGTCGGGATCGATGATCGGCGAGGTCGCAGCCAGCGGCGGGCTCACCACCTCGATGGGGGCGGCCCGCAGGTCCGCTTCCGACGGCGCATGGGACGTCGTGATCGCCGTGAACGGGCGCGGGCGCGCTCCCGGCTTCGGATCCGGCCACTGATGACGACGCCACGAGTCCGCCGAGACATAGGCGTAGCGCCCGCCCTGAAGGCCGCCCTTGCCGCAGTTGTCGGTGCGATCGTGCGGTGTCGGATGACCCGGAAACGACTTCTTGAGCGCGCCGTTCCTGACGAGCGTGGCCGTTACCGGCGCCGGGTTCGCCAGGTAGAAACCACGCAGCGGAAACGCGCCGCCCGGCTGCTGCTCCTCGTCGAACGCCGCCCCCGTGACGAGCATCCAATGCGGATTGCCGCCGTAGGTGAGCACCGGGACCGGAAGCCGCGTCGCCACGAGCGTGTCCACGATGAGCTTGATGCCGGCTTCCCGGTCACTCAGCTGGTTCGGCATGAACGCGCCGTCAAAACCCGCGGGGCGCCCGTCGTTGAGGATCTTGATCATCCCGCCGAGCGACGTGCCGTTGCTTCCGACGTTCTCTGACGAATTGCCCGCGAGCGTGCGCTGATCCCTCGTGTGCGTCTCCAGCCGCGCCAAGAACATCTGCGCAACCGCGGGCCCGCAATACGTCGGCGTGTCCTGTTGATGGTGTTTGGTGGTGCAAAAGATCGATTTCATCATCGCCCTCCGATCCAGGTGAACGCGTTGGTGTTCGCGTCGTAGCAGCAGCACAGCCAGCGCTGGCCGAGCGCCGGGACGACGAGCGCACGCGCCGGGAGGTCGGAAATGACCGTCCCGGCAGCCGTCGTCGCATCGCTCCAGACCGCGATGTCATCGTCCGGTACGAGGTCGGCCGGGACACCGGGTGAGAGCACCGTGAAGCTCACCGGAACTGCTGTATCCTCGGTGACGCACTGCAGGAGCCCGAACGCCATGGTTTGCCCCGACACGTTTTGCACGCCGTAGTGTCTTTGCGGGATGCCCGGCTCCAGCGGGCCGATCGGCTCGAACGCGCCGTCACGGTATCGGTACGTCGTGCGATCGGAGGCCGGGTACCGTGCGATATCGACGGTGACGAGCGAGCCCGCGCGGGCCGGTACGCGAGCGGCGAACACGCCGTATTCCTCAGCCCACGAAACGCAGACGACCGGGGACGGGCGCACCACCGCCCACGCGACCAGCGGCGCCGGCATGCCGCCGCACTTCGCGATGACGATGCGCTGGTGAGCGTTGGAAAGCTCCGCGCTTTCCCGCGCGCCGAGCAGTACCACTAGGGTCCGCACTGCCCGGCCTCGGCGTGCAGGCGGTGCCGCAGCGGTCCGCGGCGTACCTCAACAGCCACGTTCGGCTTTGAGCTTCGCGGGGGCGCGTGATACGAACGACTGTTGGCTCGGCTTTTCAGACGATCGTCGCGTCGATCATCGCCGCTGCGCCCCGGGTGCTGGTTCTCGCCGCTCCGCCCGGATACCGAAAGCTCCTTCTCCTGCGAGCGCTCGAGCCGCATCTCGGACGCGTGATCGAATGCGACCTGGACTCCGCCGGTACGGGCGAGACGCTCGACTGGACGATCGCGGAAGCGCTGGCGAGCCGGGACCGCCATCGTGCCGAGCGCGCCGCCGCCGACCGGCTCGCGTTCCGGCCGCACGCGGACCGCTCGGCGCGTGACGCGCTGCGCCGCGAGTGGGCGATCGATGAAGGCCCCGAGATCGTCGCGCTGCGGGATCCGCGCGGCGCGCTGACGAGCCCGCGAGGTGCGGAGCTGCTCGCCGAGCTGCTCGGAGCGTTCCCGCCCGGCCGTACGACCGCGATCGTGATCAGGGCGCCGCTTGCGCCCGCACTGCGGACCGTCGTCGACCGTGACCGCCTGTCCACGTTCGGGCCGCGCGAGCTGTCTTTCCAGCTCGAGGACTCGCTGGCGGTCGCACGCGCCGCGCGAATAACGGATGACGCGGGACGGACGATCCATGAGATCTGCGCGGGTTGGCCGCTCGCTGCGATGATGCTCATGTACGCGCTGCACGCCGCGTCCGAAGGTTTGCTCGACGCGGTCGCGGCGGTCCCGCAAGCGTCGCTGTTCGCGTTCGCGGCACACCGCCTGGTCGCCGGCCTGACGCCGGACGTGCGCGAGGCGCTCGGCGTGGCAACAATCCTCGGCGACGCCTCGCATTTGCAGCTGGTGCGCATCCTCGGCGAGCGCTGCGACGACGCGGTGTTCGCGCGGCTGTGCGATCTGCCGTTCGCGACCGTCCTCCACGAGCGTGTGTCGGTTCACCCGGAGATTAGCGGGCTCGTGCGCTCGCGGTTCGAGCCGCTCGTGAGCGCCATGTACGAACGGACGCTTCGCGTGCTGACCGGTGAAGGGCAGTACGTGGCGGCGGCGCGCATCGCGATCGAGGCGGGCGACGTCGACCGCGCCGCATCGGTCATCGACGCCGCGCCTCCCTACACGGCAGCGCCCGTACCCATCGCCGCGTACGGCGCCATCGTCGACCGCATCGATCGGGCGCTCATCACCCGCTTTCCGAACATCTGGATCGCGACGATACCGTACCGCTCGTTTTCCGTCGATTCCGCGACGTACGTGCGGGAAGCCGAGACGGTGTACTTCTGCATGCCGGCGTCGGCGAGCGACGATCAGCGCGCCGCCGTGCTGATGCTGCTCGCGTCGGCGTACGTCAACTTCGGCCGCACCGGCGAGGCCGACGCCCTGATCGCCGAAGCGCTCGGCGGTTTCGCTCGCGCGAGAACGCCGGCTCGCGCGGCCATCTTGAACTTCGCGGCATCGCTGCGCGGAATCGAAGGCCGCTTCTCCTCGGCTCGGGCGCTGGCCGCGGAAGCCGCGGAAATCACGCCCGACGCGTTCGGTGAGGCGCAAGTGCTGCTCTACATCGAGGCGCATGAAGCGGCGTACCGCGGAAAGCAGGACCGCGTCATCGTGATCTCCGACGAGTTGCTGCGGCGCCGCAAGCCGCAGGGGCTGCCGCTCTACGTTGCGCACACGGCGCTCAGCGCGGCGACCTTCTCGTGGGTCAACGGCGACGACGAGCACTTCGACCGGTACCTCGCCGCCCTCGAGGACGCGGTCACGCCCGGGCTCGAGGCGATGTTCGGACCGGTGATCGACGCGGCTCGCGGACACGTCGTTCCGTTCCGGCACGACGACCCGTGGCCGTCGTTCGTCGCGCTTGCCGAGCTCTACCGCGCCGCGCACGGCGAGAGTGCGCAAGAGCGCATCGGTGCGGCGGAAGCAGCCGCGCAAGCCGCGGACAAGCGGGGAGATCCCTATCTCCGGCTGCTCGCGCACGCCGCGCTCTACGAGAGCGATCGCGGACAGCGCGAGGCGCGCGCACGCATTCTGGAGCACGTGGCCGGCTCCATCGAAAGCGCCGAGCTGCAGACGGCGGTGAGAGGGCTCGTCACGGGAGGTTCCAGCGGAATGCTGGAGCCCTTTCTGCGACGCGTCCAGCATTCCGAGATGCCGCGGGCGACCCGCTCGTCCATCGAGCTTTTGTCGGGGCGCGTCGTCCGGGACGGCACCGAAGCCCGGCTCACCGAAAAGGAATTCGAGCTGCTGGCG
>JAXDMB010000049.1:0-9953 GCA_034666325.1 Vulcanimicrobiota bacterium | reverse complement strand
GACACCGTGCCGTTTCCGCGCCGCGTGATCGTCACGACCGCCGGCGCGCCACCCGCGCCGGCCACGATCGCGCAGATCGAGGCGCTCGGCGCGCAGCTCAACCACGTGTACGGCTTGACCGAGGTCTACGGCCCGATCACCGAGTGCGCGTGGCGCAGCCCGCAGTGGGACAGCTTCCCGGCCGCCGAGCGCGCGCGGCTGCGCAGCCGCCAAGGCGTGCCGATGATCACGCTGGGCCCGCGCGACGTGCGCGTGGTCGACGGCCAGCTCAACGACGTGCCGCGCGACGCGACGACGCAAGGCGAGATCGTGATGCGCGGCAACAACGTGATGAAGGGCTATTACGCCGATCCCGATGCGACGGCGAAAGCGTTTGAAGGCGGCTGGTTCCACTCGGGCGACATCGCGGTGGTGCACGAGGACGGTTACATCGAGATCGTCGACCGCGCGAAAGACGTGATCATCAGCGGCGGCGAGAACATCTCGACGCAGCAGGTGGAGAAGGTGCTGCTCGAGCACGACGCGGTGCTCGAGTGCGCGGTGGTCGCGGTGCCGGACGAGAGGTGGGGCGAGGTGCCCAAAGCGTTCGTCACGCTCAAACCGGGCCGCACGCTCGACGCGGACGCGTTGCGCGCGTTCGCGCGCGAGCGCATCGCCGCGTTCAAAGTTCCGAAGACCGTGGAGTTCGGCGACCTGCCCAAGACGTCGACCGGGAAAATTCAGAAGTACGTGCTGCGCGAGCGCGAGTGGAAAGGCCGCGAGAAGCGCGTGAACTAGCGCCTCTCGCGCGTTCCGGTCAGCTCTTGCGCACCGCGTAGAACGACACGACGACGCCCGCTTTCGCTTGGCCGTTGCTGTGCGGCATCGTGCGCACGACCGACCCGGCGATCGCGTCCACTTGGTTCACGCCGTTCGGCCATGCGGGGACGAGCCACCCGACGTAGTCGTACACCCAGTCGCTGTTTTGCTTCCCGGTTCCGATGCCTTGGAACCGCAGCGACATCGGGTTGCCGAGCGCGCTCGCGCCCTTGAACTTCATCGTCAGCCCGCTGCCGAAGTCGGCGGAGCCCGTGAGCGTGCCGACGGGCGAGTCCGCGAAGGTGAACATGCCCTCGCCGAACAGCAGGTTGTCCGGCGTGACCGTGCCCGGGTCGTTCAAGAAGCTGCGATAGTGCCAAACGCCCGCGAATGGACTGTTCATGCTCGTCTGATCCTTTCACCCCGAAAGAGAACGCGTGAGAGCGGGACGCTTCGATGAGCTAGCTTGTTCTGCCTCCCTACCTGCCTTTGGAGATCGTGCCGGGCAGCCGCTAACGCGCGGCGGGCGGAGGGCGCGCGCAGCGGCGGTGCAACGACCCGGCGATGCGCTCAGCGGTGATTGCCGGCGTCCTGTTCACGGCTGCGGGAACGATGCATTTCGTACGGCCCGCGATGTACCAGAAGATCGTACCGCCGCAACTCGGTCACGCGAGCGAGCTCGTCGCGATCAGCGGCATCGCGGAGATCGCGGGCGGCATCGGCCTGCTGCTGCCGCAGACACGCCGCGCGGCCGGCCTTGGACTCATCGCGCTGCTGCTGGCGGTGTGGCCCGCGAACATCTACATGGCGGTGGACGCGGAACAATTCGCGCGCGTCGCACCGGCGTGGGCGCTGTGGGGCCGCGTGCCGCTGCAGATTGCGCTGATGTGGTGGATCGAACGCGTCAGCCGCGTGCGCCGCTGATCGCCGCGAGCGCTTCGGATGCGGCGCGCTCGCCGCTCTGCAGCGCGCCCGCCGCAGTGCCGGCTTCGCTCGTCGGCGCCGTTGCTTCGCCCGCGAAGAACAGGACGCCGTCGACCGGCTGCGCGATCGCGGCGCGCGGGTCGCCTTCGCCCACCGACACGTAGCTGTACGCGCCGAGCGCGTAGGGATCGCGCTGCCAGTCGTGCACGTATGCCGCTTCGAGCTCCGCGCGCGGATCGGCTTCGTCGCCGAACAGCGTGCGCACGTCGTTCAGCGCCTTCGCGATCAGCGCCGGTTCGTCGAGTCCGGCGAGGGCGTCGGATTTCGGGCCGCCCGCCCACGCCACCAGCAGCGGCGCGCGCAGCGGCAGCATCGTCCAGAACGTCGGAAACGCGGCCGCCGCGTTATGGAAGAAGGCCCCGTCGCGGTAGCGCGCGTCGCGCACGCGTTCCCAGAACGCGCTGCGAAAGCGCAGCACGAGCTTGGTGACCGGGCCCATCACGATGCGCCCGAGCGCGTGGCGCATCGCCTGCGGCAGCTCCGGCTCGAAGCGCACGCCGTTCGCGTTGAGCACGCCCGCCGGCAGCGTCACGATCGCCGCGCGAGCGCGGACGCCGAGCGGATCGCCCGACGACGCGATCGCATCAACCGCGACGCCGTCGCTATCGCGGCGCACGGCGTGGACCGGCGTGCCGAGACGAACGTGCACGACCGCCGGATCGAGCGCTCCGTAGAGCGTGCGCAGCAACCGCGCGTACCCGCCGAGCGGCCGGAACTGCTCCGCCGTCTGGCCGCTTTCGCCGCTGCTCCACTCCGCCGCGATAGCGCGCGTGCTCGCGACAGCCGGATCGGCAGCATCGAACCCTTCGACCAGCATGCGCGCATAGCGGCGCTCGCTCTCCACGTCCGGACCGTCGGGAAGGTCGCGCAAGAACTCCTCGACGCTCACGTCCGCGCGCAAGTCGTTCGCGCGGCCCATCACGCGCGCGACGATCTCGAACGGATCCTCGCCGTCGCGAAGCTTCCCGTCTTCGAGCATGAACGATGCGTCGCCGGTATCCAGCGCCAGGGTATTCGCGTCGCGCAGCAGCGCAAAGCTCACGCCCGCCGTCCCGTGGATGAACTCGCCGCCGAGCTCCACGGGCATCGGAAGCCCCGGGTCCTCGCGCGTGTACAGACGCCCGCCGATGCGGTCGCGCGCTTCAAGCACGATCGTCGTAACGCCGGCCCGCGACAGGGCGCGCACCGCCGCCAGTCCGGCGGCTCCGGCACCGATGACGACGACGTCGCTCCGCAGTTCCATCCGGCTCAAGCGCCGGCGCCGGCCGCGCGCACCACGACCGCGGTGCAGTACTTGCAGCGCCGCGCATCTTGCGGGATCTCGCTCAGGCACTCGGGGCACGTCTTTTGCGCGAGCACCGGCGTCTCGGGCTTGTCGAAGCGCTCGGACGCGATGCGTATCGGCACGACGATCAAATAGTAGATCACCGCGGCGTCGAGCAGAAACGTGATCAGCGCGTTGACGAAGTCGCCGAGCGCGAACTTCGAATGGTTGATCGTGAACCCCAGCCGTGAGAAATCCGGCTTGCCCACCAGCGCCGCGATCAGCGGCGTGATGAGGTCCTTGACGAGCGCGTTGACCACCGCGGTGAACGCGGCGCCTAGCACCACGGCGACCGCGAGATCGATCACGTTGCCGCGCGCGATGAATGCCTTGAATCCCGAGAACGTACGAGCCTCCCCGCGCCTAGCGAGCGCTCGCGCGCCGTTCGCCGGACCGTCCGCGCGTTCCGGCGGAACCGCCGGAAACGTTCGCGTTTCGGAACCGCGGCTGCCGTTGCAATCGTTGATTGCGCATTCGGTCCACGCAGGTTGCGGACTCCGTCGAACGCTCGGTCATCCAGCGAGCAATCGCGGTCGTCCGGCTCGCATCAAGGCTTACTCAGTCTTGACGCAGGCGCTTCACTTTCCTCGCCGCCGGCCGATATCACAATACAGACGACGACGCTCGTACCGAACGAGGGTGTTTTGCACATGGATGTACCTGACAATCTCGATACCTTTCTCCGCGACCTCCTCAAGGAGGAAGGCGGAGCCGTCCAGCTCGATGACGACGACCGGGCGTTCATCGACCGCATCCTCCACTCGATCACGCAGGGCAGCAAGGGCGTCTTCGTGGTCCTGCACCCGAACGACCGGATGCAGTACATGCTGCTCAACACGAACCGGGCGGGCGCCATCGCGCTGCTCGCCAAGGTGATGCAGCGGACCGCCGAAGCCCTCGAAGCGGACCTCGACTAGCCGCCTTCACCGGGGCCGGAACGACGCGCGCCCTGCTTCCTCGTCAAGGTCGATCACGAAGCGGTCCCACAGGCCGATCCCCACGTGCGCGAGCCCTTGTGTGCGGCGCACCGTCGCCCGCGTCGGGCCGAGCGCCAGCGAGCCGACCTGCACCTCGGGGACGTCGACGCTGATGATGTCGTCGGCACCGGCGATGCCGACCGCCTGGCCCCGGCTCACCACCGGCCATTGCGGGCCGACGCGGTACGCGGCGTATCCGAACGAGATCGCCGCCTGGTCGCCCGTGTCGAACAGCGCGCGCGCGCCCTGCGGGCCGAACATCGTCTGCACGATCGGCGCGCCCGACGAGAACGTCAGCCGGACCACGTTAGGGGCCTTTGGGTCGCTCGTTCCCGCCGCGAGGAACCGTGCGGTGCCGCGCCCGCGGTCGAGCACGAGCCGCACCCGCCCGAGCAGATCGCTGCCCACGATCACGTCGAAGCGCGCGGCGCTCGACTGCGGCACGACCGCGAACCGGGCGCGCTCGAAGCGCGCGGGCCCGAGCACGAGGGGACCCGCCTCGACGAAGCCGGTCGCGAAGCGCCCGAACGCGGCGATCTCGAGCTCGCCGTGCGGCTCGAGCCCGAGCGTCTCCGCGAGCGCGAGCGTCATCGCGCTCGGCGTCGCGCCGCTGTCGAGCAGGCAGCGCGCGCTGCGCCCGCCGACGTTGCACGCGACGATCGGGATCGGTTCGGCGCCGAGCGCCACCGGAACGTCGCCGGAGAGGGCCGGCACCACCCCGGCCGGCGGCGCGAGCGGGCCGGCGACCACCGCGACCTCGTCCAGGGGGCCGCTTTCCAGCGGGCCGCCGCGGTCGAGCGCGAACGTCGCGCCGTTTGCGGCGCGCGCCTCGCGGCCGTAGCTCGACACGGTCCGGCCGGACGCGCTCTCGACGCGCTGCACCGCGTGCGTTCCCGGATCGATCAGCGCCACCAGCTCCACGCCGTCGTGCGCGCGAACGCGCCAGCGCACACCGCTCTCACGGACCACCGTGCCGCCGGCCGAGCGGAAGGCGGGCTCGGCGAACGCGTACGACGTGATCGCGAACAGCGTGCGCTGCACCAGCGTGGCTTCGTCGATGTCCTCGGGCAGCGCGACGTCGTTGATGCCGAACGTCGACTCGCGCGCGCCGTCGAACCACGTTCCGCCGCACACGCCGTTGATGCAGCGGTGGAACAGGCGCTGCGCGCCGAGCTGATCGACCACCGCCGTGACGGTCCGGCCCTCCACCACGCGCTTGCCCGTTGCGCGCAGGTGCACCGATGCGGCGTGGCCGTTCGCCGCGGCGATCGTCGCGAGCGGGTCGGGCGGAGGCGCGGCGGCGACGATTGCCACCGAGGCGGCAAGCGCGAGCAGACGCACCGCGAATCGCATGCTCGTGGAACTGCACCCTCTCGACGGTTACCTCCTCGACGGCTCGCCCGGCAAGGCTGACGCGATCGCCGCGGCGCTGCGCGAACGCTCCGCGGATCCCAAGGCGCAGCCGTTCTATCGCGCGCTCGAAGCCGTCGGCGCCCGCGCCGCTGACGAAGCGCTGCTCGCGTTGCGCGTCGTCCTGGGCGGGAACACGGCTGATGATGAGACGATCGTCGCGGTGCGCCAAGCGCGCGCTCGCGCAAAAACGGGCGAACCCGGCGCACGCGAAGCATATTTCCGCTCGGTCGGAACGATCCGGCGCTGACCGGAACGAACCGAGCAGTTCCATGCGTTATCCCAGGGAAATGCGCCCCTTCGTCGTTGCCGTTTTGGTCCTCGGCCTCTTCTTGATCCCCGTCGCCGCCCTCGCCGCGCCCGCTCCGAGCCCGTCAGCGACGGCGACCGCGATGGCGCAAGCGCCCGCGCGCGACGGCGGCGTCATCGAAGGGCGCGTCACCAACGTCGACTACCAGCGCGGCGTCGTCACGGTGGATTCCACGACGCAAGGGCGCGTCGACATCTCCACGATGCCCTCGACCAGCGTGCAGTCCGATGAGCCCGGCTATCACACGCTGACGGACGTCTCAAAAGGCTCGAAGGTGCAGATCTTCATCTCGAAGACGGCGGGCAAGGTGATCGCGCAGATCATCCGCCTGATCAAGCACTAGCGCTCGCCGCGCCGCGCACCTAGGTTCCGCGAAGCCGCGTCGAAGCACGCGGGAATGACTCACACCGACGATCTCGGCGCGCTTGCGCGCGGCGTGATCGGAGTCGGATTCACCGGCGCCACCGCTGACACTGCTCCGCTCGAAGCGCTGCGCGCGTTCGCACCGGGCGCGCTGATCCTGTTCGCGCGCAACGCCGTCGCCGCCGGCGAGCTGCGCGAGCTCGTCGGCGCGCTGCGCGACACCGCTTCGCCGGCGCCGCTGATCATGGTCGATCAGGAAGGCGGGCGCGTCGAGCGGATCCGGCACGGCGTGGCGGCGTTGCCGTCCGCGATGGCGGTCGGTGCGACGGGGGATATCGGGCTCGCGGAAAAGCTCGGCACGCTGGTGGGCCGCGATCTCGCGCGCCTGGGCATCAACGTCGATCTCGCGCCCGTCGCCGACCTCTCGCTGCAGCCGCGCAGCGTCGTCGTCGCGACGCGCGCGTACGGCGACGATCCGGAGCGCGTCGGTGCGTTCGCCGGCGCGTTCGCGCACGGTTTGGAACGCGCGGGCGTCGCCGCGACGGTGAAGCACTTTCCGGGCCACGGCTCGACGGCGGAAGACTCGCACGTCGCGCTGCCGCGCGTCACCGCGGACGCCGCGACGCTGCGCACGCGCGACCTCGTGCCCTTCGCGCACGCGATCGCCGACCACGCGGCGTCGATCGTGATCACCGCGCACGTCGTGATCGAAGCGTTCGATCCCGACCGTCCCGCGACGATCTCGCACAAGGTGCTCACGGGGCTGCTGCGCGACGAGCTCGGGTACGACGGGATCATTGCGACCGACTGTCTGGAGATGGACGCGATCGCGGGCGGCGTCGGAACGGTGCGCGGCGCGGTCGAAGCGCTTGCCGCCGGCGCGGACCTGCTGCTGATCAGCCATCGTCTCGATCTCGCGCAGGAAGCGGCCGAAGCGATCGTCGCCGCCGTGCGCGACGGCGAGATTCCGCTCGCGCGCTTGCGGGACGCGAACGAACGCGTGCGTGCGTTGCGCGAGCGTCTCGCGCAGCCGTCCGCGCTCACCGAACCGGTGGACGACGCGTGGCCGCTCGACGCCGCGCGCCGCGCGGTCACGGTGCTGCGCGGCGACGCGCACCTGCGCGCCGGCAAGCCGGTGACCGTCATCTCGTTCGAAGGCACGGTCGTCGACAAGGCCGCGTCGTCGGGGCGCCGCGCGAGCGCCGAGGAGACGCCGTCGCTGAGCTCCGCGCTGCGCCGCCGCGGCTGGAAGAGCGAGGTCATGCGCGTGCCGCTGGAGCCCGCCGCGGACGACATCGACCTGTTGCTCGAGCACATCCCCGCGCTCGGCGACCGCGAGTTCGTGATCGTCACGCGCGACGCGCACCTGTATCCCGGCCAGTTCGACGCCGTCACGCGCATTCTCACGCTGGCGCCCGACGCGCTCATCGTGTCCGCGCGCTCGCCGTACGACGCGCTGCTGTGGCCGCAAGCGAAGCGCGTGATCTGCATCTACGGCGGGCAAATAGTGTCGCTCGAAGGCTGCGCGGACGTGATCTCCGGCCGCGCCGAAGTGTGCGGCAGCCTCCCCGTTCGCTTGACGACCAACGGCGCTGTTCACTGAGATCGACGCCGTCGTGCGCGCGGCGCTCGGCGTCCGCTTCAGCGCGGCCGTCGTGCGCGTGGAGCACCGCGGCCGCGTCCGGTACGAACGTGCGTACGGCCGCACGCGCGACGACGGCCCGTCGCTTCCGTGCTACCCGGACACGCGGTTCGATCTCGCGTCGGTCACGAAAGTGTTCGTCGCGACGGTCGCGCTCGCGCACGTCGCGCGCGGCACGCTGACTCTGGATGGCGCGTTGACGGATATGGTGCCGGAGTGGCGTGATACCGACCATGCGCCGGTCACGATGCGCGAGATCCTCGCGCATGTCGCGGGGTTCAAGAGCGGTGCCGACTACCGCACGCTGCTCGACAAGAACGTCGAGACGTTCGCTCTCACCGAACCGCTCGCCGCACCGCCGGGCGAAAGAGTGATCTACAGCGATCTCGGCTACATCGCGCTCGGCACGATCGTCGCGCGCGCCGCACGTCACGGTTCGCTCGCGACCGTTGTCGAGTCGGCGCTGCGTGCTTGGGGCGCTACGTCAACGGCATACAAGCCGCGCGGACGGGATCGCGTCTCGATTCCGGCGACGGAGACCGACGTCTGGCGCGGCAGCGTGCAAGGCGTCGTGCACGACGAGAAGGCGTACTTGATGGGCGGCGTCGCGGGTCATGCGGGGCTTTTCGGCGACGCGCGCGACGTCGCGCTGCTCGGCGAGTGGTATCTCGGCGCGCTTCACGGCCGTCCGACGCCGCTCGACGTGGCACTCGCGCGCGAAGCGGTCCGCGAGCAAGCTTACGATCCGACGCTGCGCCGCGGACTGGGGTGGGCGTTGAAAACGAACGACGACAACTCGTGCGGAGCGCTGATGTCGCCGAGCACGTTCGGCCACACCGGCTTCACCGGCACGTCGATCTGGATCGATCCAGAACGCGACCTGAACGTCGTCCTGCTGAGCAACAACGTCCACCACGGCCGAACGGACCTGCGCGAAGTCCGTGCCGCGGTCGCTAATGCAGCCGTGACGGAGATCGACCGCACGTGAACATCGCCGGCGTTCTCTCCGGCACGTCGCTCGACGGAATCGATGTTGCCGTCTGCGCGGTCTCGGCCGACGGCGAAAGCGTCAGCGTCCGTTGCGAGCGGTTCGCGACGATTCCGTTCGACGAAGCGTTGCGCTCGCGGATCATTGCGGCGTATCCGCCGGCAGCTATTGGCGCTCTCGAGGTTTCGGCGCTCCACGCCGCGGTCGGCGAAGCGTTCGGCGATGCGGTGCGCACGGTCGCCGCCGGAACGCCGCTCCAGGCCGTCGCCTCGCACGGTCTGACGCTTGCGCACGATAACGAGTCGCGGCACACGCTGCAGATCGGCGACGCCTTCCGCATTCGGGAACGCGTCGGCGTGACGGTGATCCATGATTTTCGCTCCGCCGATACGGCGGCCGGTGGAACGGGCGCGCCGCTCGTTCCGTTTGCCGACGTGCTGCTGTTCGGCAAGTGTGCGCCGTGCGCTGCGCTGAATCTCGGCGGCATCGCGAACATGACCGTTCTGCCTGACGGCATCGCGTTCGATTCGGGACCGGCCAATCTCCCGATCGACATGTACGTCACGGCACGCAGCGAGGGCGCGCAACGGTACGATCGTGACGGGGCGCTGGCCCGCGCGGGAACCGTCGACGCGGATCTGCTCGGTCGCATGCTCTACGATCCGTATTTTCGCCGATCGCCGCCGAAGACGACCGGGCGTGAGCAATACGGTGCGCCCTACTTCGCGCGCTGGGGTGCCCCGCTTGATGCGCTATCCTTCCCCGATGCGGTTGCGACGCTGACCGCGCTCACGGTCCGCACGGTCGCGGATGCGTTCCGCTCCGCGGCTCCGCGTGCGGCGCTGCTCATCGTGAGCGGCGGCGGGGCTCGCAATCCTGCGCTTGTCGACGGTCTCCGGGCGTTGCTGGCTGACGTTCGCGTTGCGATCTCGGATGAGTTCGGGATCGATGCCGAGGCGAAAGAGGCGATTGCGTTTGCGATTCTTGGTTATACCGCGCTTCGGGGGCGGGCTGCGGGGTTGCCTCTCGTGACGGGTGCGCGTGGTTCGCGGGTGCTCGGGGCGATTGCGCCGCATCGTTTGCAGTCGCTGCTCGAGCTTGTTCGGGTTGAGGAGTTGGGGTGTTCTCTTTGATCGGCGTTGTGGTTGGCCGGGGAA
>JAXDMB010000048.1:0-5772 GCA_034666325.1 Vulcanimicrobiota bacterium | reverse complement strand
GTTCCACATCGCCGGCATCAGCATGCGCTTCATGAGGTCGCCGGTCGCGCCGAAGAACACGACGTTGCACGGGTCGGCGATGCGGTCGACGGCGAGGCCTTTGCGCAGCGGGTTCGCGCTGACGCCGCCGGGCGTCGCGGTGGTGGTCGCCACGCCTCAGGCGCCGCCTTTGGGCGCGGCCGAGTTGCCGACGATCTCGCCGCTCTCGGCTTTTATCGCGTGGCCGCCGAACTGATTGCGCAGCGCGGCGATCACCTTCGCGCTGTACGACTCGTCCTGGCGCGACACGAAGCGCGACAGCAGCGACATCGTGATCACCGGCGCCGGAACGTTTTCGTCGAGCGCGGCCTGCACCGTCCAGCGGCCCTCGCCGGAGTCGGCGACCCAGCCCTTGACGTCGGACAGCTTCGGATCTTCTTTGAGCGCGAGCTCGAGCAGCTCGAGGAGCCACGACCGCACCACCGACCCGTAGCGCCAAATCGACGCGAGCTGGTGCAAGTCGTACGTGTACTCGGACTTCTCGAGGATCTCGAAGCCCTCGCCGTACGCGGCGAGCATGCCGTACTCGATGCCGTTGTGCACCATCTTCGAGAAGTGGCCGGCGCCGCTCGGGCCGACGTGCGCGTAACCGTCCTTCGGCGCGAGGGTGAGGAAGATCGGCTCGACGCGCTTCACCGCGTCGTCATCGCCGCCGACCATCAAGCAGTAGCCGTTCGCGAGCCCCCACACGCCGCCCGACGTGCCGGCGTCGATGAACGACACGCTCTTTTCCTTGCAGCGCAGGTAGCGTTCTTTCGATTCGGTCCAGCGCGAGTTGCCGCCGTCGACGATCGCGTCGCCCGGCTGCAGCAGTCCCAGCAGCTCGTCGACCGTCGAGTCGGTCGGCGGACCGGCGGGCACCATGATCCACACGGCGCGCGGCGCGCTCAGCTTCGACACGAGGTCCGCGAGCGACGACGCGCCCGTCGCACCGTCGCCGGCGCTGCGCGCGATCGCGGCGGGATCGCGGTCGTACGCGACCACCGCATGTCCGCCGCGCTGAAGGCGCGTCGTCATGTTGGCGCCCATCTTGCCGAGACCGATCATCCCGAGCTGCATTATGCTCGCGCGCTCACCGCGGCTTCGAGCGCGGACGCGAGCGCCGCGAGGCCCGCCTTCGGGTCGCCGGGGAAGTGGATGCGAATTCCGCGCCGGTCGCGTTTGTCGAGCGACTCGAAATCACCCAGCGCTTGCGCGCGCTGCAGCGTGCGGAAGCCCACCATCCCGGGGATCGGCGAATCGAACGGCGGGTCGTACGTGACCTGGAAGAACACGCCTTCGTTCGGCCCGCCCTTGTGGAGCTGGCCGGTGGAGTGCAGGAAGCGCGGTCCGAACCCGACCGTCGTCGCGACGTGCAGCGCGTCGCGCACCGTCGTGCGAATGCGCAATAGCGCGGCCTCGTCGTCCGCGTCCATCGGAAGGTAGGCGTTGAACGCGACGTAATCGCCCGCCTTGATCTGTTCGGCGACGGCCGCGACGGCGGACTGCAAGTCGGCGCCGAGCGCGGAGGCGCGCGAGCCGCTCAGCGGGTACACGAGCGCGCCGTCGGTGCGCACGCGCGGTTCGGGCTCCGAGAACTTGCCTTCCGCGGTGAACTCCGCCAGCAGCCGTTTCGTGTTGTCCTTGGACTCCTGGACGTTGGGCTGGTCGAACGCGTCGATCCCGAGCACCGCGCCGGCGGCCGCCGTCGCAATCTCCCAGGTGTAGAACTGCTCGCCGATGTCGAGCGTGTCGTTCATCACCAAGCGGATCACGGGATGTCCCGCGCTCTCCAGCTCGGCGAGCCGCGCGAACGCGGGATCGTCACCGGGGAGACCTTCACCGACGTACACGAACACGCGGTCGTTGCCGTACACGTTCGCCGCACCGAGCGGCTCGCCGTCCACCGGCACGATGCCCGTGCCCGACTTGCCGGTCGATTCCGCGATGAGCTGTTCCGCCCACGCGCCGAAGGCCTTCACGGCGGGGTGCGCGATGATGGTGAGCTTGTCGCGGCCGCTCTTCGCGAGCGATCCGATCGCCGCGCCGAACCGCATGCCCGGCGCGTCGTACGCCGCGACGGTTGCTGCGTTCGCGTGCATCGCGTTGATCGCGCGGTCGAGAATGCCCGTGACGTCGTAGCCCGCGAGCGCGGCGGGCACCATGCCGAAATACGACAGCGCCGAATAGCGCCCGCCGATGTTCGCGTCGTTGGTGAACACGCGCAGGAACTTGTTGTCCTTCGCTTCCTGCTCGAGCTTCGTGCCGGGATCGGTGACCGCGACGAAATGGTCGCCGGCGTTGCTCGCGCCGACCGTTTGCTGCACGCGCTGGAAGAAGTAGCGGAAGAACGCTTCGGGCTCGGTGGTGGTGCCCGACTTGGACGACACGACGAACAGCGACTTCGCGATGTCGAGGCTGTCGTCGAGCGCTTTGAGCTGCTGCGTGTCGGTGGAGTCGAGCACGTGCAGCGACGGGTAGCCCGGCGTCTTGCCGAACGTGGCGCGCAGGATGTCGGGCGCCAGCGAGCTGCCGCCCATTCCGAGCACGACGACGTGCTCGTACCGCTTCGCGCAGGCGTGCGCGAAGTCGCGCAGGTCGCCGCTCTGCGCGTGCGTCTGCTGCGCGATCTCCACCCAGCCCAGGGCGTGCTTGATGATCTCGACGTGCGCGGGGTCCGCCGACCACGGCGACGGATCGTGCGTCCAAAGCTTGCGCAGGAACTCGCTCTGCCCGAGCTTGTCGAGCTCCGCGTCGATCGCGCTCGCGAGCCCGCCCGGCGCGCTGACGCCGACGCGCGGCGGCGCGCCTTCGCGCAGCTTGTCGAGCTTGCCCGTGATGGCGTCGAGCATTGCGTTGAACGAGTCGGCGAACGACTTCACGCCGTCAGCGACCAGCGTCTCCGTGACGTCGTAGAGCGAGATCTGCGCTTTCGCGAGCGCCTCGATGACGCCGCGCGCGCCGTCGAGGTCCTCGAGCACCGTGTCGGCCCGCACCTGTCCGTGGTCGAGCAGCGCTTCCAGCGTGTTCGGCGGCACGGTGTTCACGGTGTCGTGCCCGATGAGGTTCTCGACGTACATCAGATCGGGATACGCCGGGTTCTTCGTGGAGGTGGACGCCCACAGCGGGCGCTGCACGTGCGCGCCTTTCGCCTTGAGCGCACCGAAGCGATCGCCGCCGAAGAGCTTGAGGAAGCGCTGGTACGCGAGCTTCGTATTCGCGATCGCGGCCTTGCCCAGCAGCGGCTCGAGCTGGTGCTCGCCTTTGTCGATGCGCGCCTGCAGCAGCTTGTCGACGTTGTTGTCGATGCGTGACACGAAGAACGACGCGACCGACGCGATGCGGTCGATCGGCTGGCCCGTGGCGGCGCGCTCCTCAAGCCCTTCGATGTAGGCGTTCGCCGCCGCTTCGTAGCGGTCGACCGAGAACAGCAGCGTCACGTTCACGTTGATGCCGGCCGCGATCGTCGCCTTGATCGCCGGAACGCCTTCCGCCGTGCCGGGAATCTTGATCATGAGATTCCGCCGGTTCACTTCGCGCCACAGGCGCTGCGCGGCGTCGATCGTGCCCTGCGTGTCGCGCGCGAGGGTCGGCGATACTTCGAGCGACACGTAGCCGTCGAGACCGTCCGTCTGCTCCCACACCGCGTGGAACAGATCGCACGCGCTGCGGATGTCGCGGATCGCGATGGCCTCGAACACTTTGACCGGGTCCGCTTCGTCGACCAGCGTGCGCAACTGCTCGTCGTAGTCGGAGCCGCTGCCGGTGGCCTTCTCGAAGATCGTCGGGTTCGACGTCATCCCGCGCAAGCCGAGATCGATGAGGCGCTGCAGCTCGCCCGAAGCGAACATGCTGCGGCGGATGTTGTCGAGCCAGATGCTCTGCCCGACGTCCGCAAGCTCGCGAAGCTGTTCTCCCATGGTTATCTCTTTCTCTCAGACGTTCGCGAGGAGGCCGGCGGCCACGTCGGCGATGTGCTCGGGGGTGAAGCCGTATTCGTCGGCGATCGCGGCGGCGGGCGCCGACGTTCCGAAGTGGTCGAGTCCGTACGCGATGCCGCGGTCGCCGACGTATTTCGCCCAGCCGATCGTTGCCCCGGCCTCGATCGACATGCGCGCCTTCACGTCGGCCGGAAGGACGCTCGCGCGGTACGCCTCATCTTGCGCGTCGAACAGCTTCCACGACGGCATCGACACGACACGCGCCTTGGTGCCCTTCGCCGCGAGCAGCTTCGCGGCGTCGACCGCGAGGTGTACTTCCGAACCTGTCGCAATCAGGATGAGGTCCGTGCCGCCCTCGGGCTCGTGCAGCACGTACGCGCCGCGTGAGACCGCGGCGTCGCGCGCGCCCAGGAACGGCAGCTTTTGTCGGCTCAGCACGATCACGGACGGGCCGGTCTTCGGCTGGATCGCGTACTTCCACGCCTCGAGCGTCTCGAGCGCGTCGGCCGGCCGCAGGTCGATCACGTTCGGCGTCGCGCGCAGCATCGCGAGCTGCTCGATCGGCTGGTGCGTCGGGCCGTCTTCGCCCAGGAACACCGAGTCGTGCGTGAACACGAAGATCTCGCGAATCTGGTTGAGCGCCGCCAAGCGCAGCGCGGGCTTGAGATAGTCGAGGAAGTTGAAGAACGTCGCGCTGAACGGCAGCAGGCCGCCGTGGATCGCGATGCCGTTCGAGGCCGCGGCCATCGCGTGCTCGCGCACGCCGTAGTGAATGTTGCGGCCGCCGTAATTTCCCGGCTGGAGGTCGCCGCCGCCCTTGATGTAGGTTTTGGTCGACGGGTCGAGATCGGCGGAGCCGCCGACGAGCTCCGGCAGCGCGGCGGCGATCGCGTTCATCACCGTGCCGCCGGCTTCGCGCGTCGCGACGCTGCCGTTCTCTGCGGTGAACGTGGGCCACGGCAGATCGGCGGGCAGCTTGCCGTCGCGCGCACGCTCGAACTGCGCCGCGAGCTCCGCGTTCGCCGCTTTCCACGCGTCGTACCGCGCGTTCCATTCCGCTTGCAGCGCCGCACCTTTCGCGCCGGTTTGCTTGAAGAACGCCGCGGGCTCGTCGGGCATGGTGAACGGCGGGTACCCCCAGTGCAGCGCCTTGCGCGTCGCTTCCATGTTCTTGCCGAGCGGCTCGCCGTGCGTCTTGAACGTGCCGGCTTCGGGCGAACCGTAGCCGATCGTCGAGCGCACCGCGATCAGCGTCGGGCGGAGCGTGTCGGACTTCGCCTCGGCGATCGCGCGATCGAGCGCTTCGACGTCGTTGGCCGACTCCGGGCCGACCTCGATCGTTCCCCAGCCGTACGCTTCGAAGCGCTCGCGCACGTCCTCGGTGAACGTGACGTCGGTCGCGCCCGCGAGCGACACCTTGTTGTCGTCGTACAGCACGATCAGCTTGCCGAGCGCGAGGTGGCCGGCGAGCGACGCCGCTTCGGATGCGACGCCTTCCATCAAGTCGCCGTCGCCCGCGAGCACGTACGTGTGATGGTTCACGATCGTCTGCTCGCGGTTGTAGATGGCCGCGAGGTGCGCCTCGGCGATCGCCATGCCCACCGCGTTCGCGAAGCCTTGGCCGAGCGGGCCCGTGGTGACCTCGACCCCTTTGGTGTGGTGGTACTCGGGATGGCCCGGCGTGCGGCTCCCGAGCTGGCGGAACGACTTCAAGTCGTCGAGCGTGAGGTCGTAGCCGGTGAGGTGCAGGAGCGCGTACAGCAGCGCCGATCCGTGCCCCGCGCTCAGCACGAAGCGGTCGCGGTCGAACCAC
>JAXDMB010000047.1:0-5534 GCA_034666325.1 Vulcanimicrobiota bacterium | reverse complement strand
GCGCGCTCGCGGCGTTGGCCGACGTGCGCGCCGCCGTCGCGGAGATCGTGCGCATCGAGGACGGTTATGCCGTGGGGCACGGAGCGTATCTGCGCGCCGCGCACCGCGCGATGAACGCGCTGGTGGGGCGCCGCGACGACGGCTATGCGGCGTCGTTCGGCGATCCGGGCGACGGCGTCGGAACGCTCGGGCATCTCGACCGCATGCTCGACAAGACCGCCACCGCGCGATGGACGCCCGCCGTGCAGGGTGCGAAAGCCAACGTGCTGGCCGCCGCCGAGAACCTGCAGAGCGCGCTGCACGACAAGCAGATGGAAGACTATCAGGCCGACTTGACGCGCGCGCTGGCGAGTCTCGCGCTGGTGGTCGGCCGCTCCTCGGAGAGCGGCGTGCTCGGCGGCCTGAGCGGCGCGCTTGCGAACACCTCGCTCGGCGTTCCGCGCGGCGCCGCCAGCGCGCCCGGGTGCGCGCCGCCGTCGCGCGGTCCGTCGTACGGCGTCGTCGCGGAGCGACTGACGTACGTCGCGCTGCCGCGCACCACCGCGTCGGCGGCGATTCCCGCGGAACTGAGCGTCAGCCGGGTGGTGGTGCACGGTGATGACGTCGTGCTCTACACGCATGCCGAGCGTGAGACGGCAGTGCTATGCCGCGGGCACGCGCGCATGCAGCGCACGCGCGCCGTCGCAGCGCCGGCCGTTGCATACACCGCCGCGCAAGCGCACGCCGGCGCGGCGGTGTACCGGCGCTACTGCCTCCAGTGCCATGCTGTCAACTTGCAGGGCAGCGCGGGACCGGCGGTCGCGGGCACGGAGTTTCTCGCGACGGCGCAGCGCAACAAGTGGACGCTGAACGACTTGCGCACGACGGTGTTCGAGAACATGCCGTTCTCCAACCCCGGCTCGCTCACGCCCAAGCAGTACGCGGACGTGATGGGATTCTTGCTCGCGTCGAACTGCTATCCGCCGGGAGCGCAGCCGTTTCCGCAGAAGCCGAGCCCCGCGCTCGCGAAGGTGAAGCTGGGCCCGGTGCACGGTGCGAAGCCCACGAATCCATCGCTCGGAACGTGCGCCGTGAAGTGAGCGAGCCGCCGCGCCGCAAGCGAGGCGGGCCGCGTTCGTGCTTCAAGAAGAGCGGCGCGCCGAAAGCGGCCTTCGCCACGAAGAAGCTGGCCGAGCGCGCCATCCCGCGCACGAGCACCGGCCTCGCGCCGTATCCGTGTCCCAAGCACGGCTGGCATCTCGGCCACGGCGGAACGTAAAAATCGCGCTCGGAGGACTCTGTCGCAGCACGCCATAAGCGAGCAAGCCACAACCGACGCGTGGGTGCGGCGCGGGATCGCTGAGGTGTGAATGACCGAGTTTCGGGGTGCCCCGAGGCGAAAGCCCGCGGCCGCGCCGTCGGATGTCGCTGAGGTCGCGCTCGAACATTTTCGCGCCGGCGATCTGCGGCTTGCCGCGCGCCTCGCGCTCGCGGGCGTCGCGTCGGGCGATCCGTCGCCGGGACTGGCGGAGCTCGCGGCGCGCGCGGCGATCCGGACGGGCGATGCCGCCGTGCTCGAACGCGCGCTCAGCGCAATGCGCCCAAGCGCGCACGGCGACAGCCGCGCGTGGATGCGCGCTGCCTTTCAAGCCCGCTACGGCGACGTCGCCGAAGCGGTGCGCGTGCTGCGCGACGCGCTCGACAGCGCGCCGCCCGGCACGCGCGACGAGATCGCATATCATCTCGCGGTCGGCTTGTGGAGCTTGCGCGATCTCGAGGCCGCAGAAGCGGTCGTCCTTCGCCACCTCGACAACGCGCAGCGTTTCGATGCGGCGGCCCTTCAGCAGATGCTGGGATGGATCGAAATTGCCCGCGAGCGATATCCCTTTGCGGGCCGCCACTTCGCGGAAGCCCTTGCGACGCTGGAAGCGGCCGGCGAGCGTGACGAATGGGCACGCGCTCGCGCCATGCACGCGCTCGCAGTGCTGGCGCTCGAGACGCTCGATCTTCGCGCGCTGCAGCAGCTTACGGTCGGCCAAGGCCGTGTGGGCGCCGAAGCATGCGAACCGCTGTTTCACACGATGCAGACGATCGGGTGGCTGCGGATGCTCGACGGGGACGAAAGCGGGGCGCTGACCGAGTTCGAGCGAGCGCGGGCGCTCGCGCCGTCGCCGTCGCTCGTCGCCGCGGCAGAAGTCAATCGCGCGTCATATTTCCGAATTCGCGGAGAGTCCGGTGCGGCGCGCTCGTACCTGCAGCTCGCCGGTGAGGCGCTGCGCGGGCAGCGGTGGGCGGACGCGAATGCCGACGAGCGGATGACGCTGCTCGAATATGCGCTCGAAGCATATCAACTCGAGCCGACGTCAGCCGGCCCGACGCTCACACGGTACCTGTCCGGGGCGCAACGGCGGCGCGCGGCGCTGGCTTTCGAAAACGACCGCCGGGTTGAAGCTATCGAGCTGACCGCGCGCGGTGCGCTCGAAGCATTCCACAAGCGCCCGCGCGATGCGGCGCGACTGCTCCGTGACGCGTTGGACATCTGGGGAAAGATCGGCTACCGCTATCGAGAGGCGATGACCGCGCTGCTGATCGACGACATCGTCCCGGGCGACGTCAACGTACGCGATGCGGCGCGCCGCGCGACGGCCAGCGCACCCAAGAGCTGGCTGCGCCGCGAGGTCGACCGCCGCACCGCGCGCGTCGCCAGCGGATATGATGCGCTCAGCCCGGCGGAGCGCCGCGTCATGATCGCTATCTGCGAGGGAAAGACGTCGAAGCAGATCGCGGCGGATTTCGGCCGGAGCTTTCACACGATTCGAAATCAAACGCTCAAAGTCTATGCGACCATGGGCGTGCGCACGCGCTCGGCCCTCGTAGCCGAGTGCGCGCGCTTGGGTCTTCTCAACCCATTACGGTAATGTCGCCGGCGGCGGCGGGTCGCCCCAAGGGCCCCCGCCGCTGATCGTATCCGTGGTGACGGTCTGCGAGCCGCTATCGAATGCGACAGGAGAAGCTGCACCGAGCAGCGCCGCAAGCGTAAAAATGACCAGAGGAAGATACAACGTCGTTCCCTTTGTGTGAGCGTGGTGAGGTCGCGGGTGAACCGCGGCTTCGAGGATAGCTCATATGAGCGATCACGCGTCAGGGCGACGACGTACTATTCTATTGGGCTTTTTGCCGTTTTCGCAGCTCCGGCGGCAGCCTCCGTGCTCAGCAACTGCTCGCCGATGGATGGCTCGCATGAGCCATCGTTGGGCTCCGCGGCTTTTTCACTCCGGCGAACCTGTGCGCAGGCGGAAGAATCGGGCTCCGTGTGGTAGCGCGGTGGTCCCGTGTACACGCCCGAGACCGCGGATCTACCCGACGTCTGGCCTGCGTGCCGGCGGCCGCAGTGCCGCTCCACGGCCGGCGTCGCGCGTCTCCGCGCACTGTACGGCCCGGTCGTCGTGGCATGCGAAAACGGGCACTTCCGAACGTACGGGCAGAAGAGCGACTTTCGCCGCGGCGGACGTTACGCGGGGTTGCTTCGCGTGATCTCAGCGATGCTGCCGGATGACGGCCGCGAACGGCTGCTCGAACCCGCGGGTAGCCGGCGAGCGGAAGTACTCGAAGATGCCGAGCGCTGCGCGCTGTGCGCGGCGCCGCCCGCGGAGCACCCGTACCGTCCTGACCTCGACATCGCTGACGACCGTGCGGTATGGACGTGGCTGCAGCGCTGGCGGCCCGCGGTCTACGCGCAACTGCGCGAAGCGGTCGCGATCGCCGGACAGCGCGAACGCGTCACGTTCGCGAACTGGCGCTCGAGCATCGGGCCGCGGCTGCGCGAGATCCTCGTCCGCACGTTGAGCGACTCCGAGCTCGAAACCGACCACATCGTTCCGGCCGAGGTTCTCGCGCAGCTCGTCAACGTGCTCGGGCCGCGCGAGCTCGGATTCGCGGTGAACCGTTTGCTGGTGCCGGTCTGCCGCACGTGCAACGACGCGCGCAGGTTGGCGCACAAGAGCCGCGAAGACTATCTGCACAACTACGTGCTCGCGGTGCACGGCGGCGACGAGCGCCTCGCGCGCGCCGACGCGGCGGCGTGGCGCATGATGGATTCGATCGCGTCGCACGCCGCGCGCGTGCGTCTCGCGACGGGCGTACGCTCCGCCTAGAGCGTGCTACCCGCGCCTGAGCGGCGTGACGTTCGTCGGCACGTCGATCTCGTCGAGCGAGTCGTGCGGAAAGAACGCGATGACGTGCGCGACGACCAGCGTGGCCATCGTCCGCGTGCCGTCGTGATAGCGGTCGACGGGTATCTCGACCACCGGCTCGCCCTGCGCGATCGCGTCGAGCACGCGCACGCGCGTGCTCGCATCGACGAGATGCGTGCCTTTGCTCAAGATGAGGCTGTACGAGGCGGCCATCGACGGGAATCTACGCGGCACGCTCTGCGTACCGCCTTGGGCAGAGCGTGTGGCTTCGCTGTGGGTTCGGCAGTTTGTGGAGAAAGTCGGCGTCGGTGGATGTGTGGACGGGGCTCACGCAGCCAGCATGCGCCGGCGGAATGCCACCTGCGTGGCATCCTGCACTGCGCGCCGGGGATTCTACAGCGCCCGAGACTGCTCCGCGATGAACGCCGCGATCGCGGGCGCGACCTCGGTGCGCCACTTCGTGCCGCTGAAGATGCCGTAGTGGCCGACGCCGTGCTGCAGCACGTTGTGCCGCTTCTCCGGCGGCAGGCTGCTGCAGAGCGCTTGCGCGGCGTACGTCTGTCCCGGCGCGGAGATGTCGTCGAGCTCGCCCTCGACCGTCAGCAGCGCGGTCTTCGCGATCGCCGCGGGCTCGACGCGTCGTCCGCGCCACGTCATCGTGCCGCTCGCGAGCGTCGCGCGCTGGAACACCTCATCGACGGTCTGCAGATAGAACTCCGCCGGAATGTCCATCACGCTCAGGTACTCGTCGTAGAACGCGCGCCGCTTCTGCGCCGACTCACCGTCGCCGCGCACGAGGTCTTCGTAAATCTTCCAGTGCGCTTCGGCGTGGCGCTCGGGATGCATCGAAATGAACGCGCCGATCTGCAGAAAGCCCGGATACACCGCGCGCCCCGCGCCGCGGTACCACTGCGGCACGCGCATCGTGAGCTCGCTCTCGAACCACGCCAGCGATCGCTTCGCGGCGAGCTCGGTGGGTGCGGTCGGCGCGACGCGCACGTCGACCGGGCCGCCCATCAGCGTCATGGAGCGCGGCTGCGCGGGATCGTTTTCCGCGGCAAGCAGCGCGACCGCGGCGAGCACCGCGGGCGCGGGCTGACAGACCGCGATCACGTGCACGTCGGGCCCCAGCAGCCGAATCCAGTCCATCACGTACGCGATGTAGTCGTCGAGATCGAAGCGGCCCGCGGTGAGCGGAACGTCGCGCGCGTCGGCCCAGTCGGTCACATAGACGTCGTGCTCCTGCATCAGCACTTCGGCGGTGTTGCGCAGCAGCGTCGCGTAGTGTCCCGACATCGGCGCGACCAGCAGAACGCGCGGCTGGTCGCCCGCGGCGCCGGTGGTGAAACGAATCAGCCGTCC
>JAXDMB010000046.1:0-4031 GCA_034666325.1 Vulcanimicrobiota bacterium | reverse complement strand
AGCGTGCGGTCCGTCGCCGTGCCGATGCGCTTGATGTTGCGGGCGTTCACGAAGCGGCGCACCGCGATCACGTTGCCCGCGTTCGACGCGTCGGCGATCTTGAGGCCCGAGTAGTCTTCCCACTTGTCGGGATAGCCGATTTTCTTGGTGAAGGCGGCGAGCTTCTCGCTCGCGCGCTTCTTGGTAGGCGCGCTCATCCAGCTCAGCGTCTCGATATCGTCGTGCAGCACGCCCTGGAGGTTGTTGACGAGCGCCAGCGCGCGGCCTTTGGCGGCCGGCGGGAACGCCTTTTCGACGTAGGCCTTGCCGAGGACGTCGCGCAGCGACGCGTCCGCCGCGACGGTGCAGCGCTCCGCGCGCGGAAGCTGTTCTTTCACGCCCGCGAGCGTCGTGCTGCGGAACGCGAAGCTCGCGTCCACGAACCGCTTCGGAAGCGACGTGGCGAACGCGTCGGCGACGCGGTAGCGCAGATACGCCTTCCACGCCGGCAGCGGCGTCGAGGCGAGCTGCGCGTCGTACGCCGTGACGTACGCGGGAACGTTCACGTCGATCGTGCCGAACGACGGCGCGCTGTACGCCGCGAAGTACGACTGCCACGGCACGTGCGGTGCGACCGTGTTGAGCTGCGCGACCGGCATCGGGTGGTACGTCGAGGCCGGATCGCGCATCTCTTCGCGCGGGGGCGTTGCTTTGGCGAGCGCGGTCTCGAGCGCGACGATCGCGTCGGCATCGGTGTCGGCCGCGGCCTGCGGTTCGCCGAGGTTCACGAGCTGCGTCGCGACGTACGTGCGGTACGCTTTGCGGATCGCCGTGAAGTGCTCGTTGTCCTTGACATAGTAGTCGCGGTCGGGCAGGCCGAGACGGCCGATGCCGAGCGACGCGATCTGCTTGGACGAGTCCTTCGTGTCGGAATCGGAACCGAACGTGATTCCGCCGCCGACGCCGGCCGTACCGAGCTTGCCGATCTGCTCCACGAGCGCGGGAACCGACGACACGCCGTTGATGCCGGCGAGCAGCGGATCGATCGGCGCGGTGCCCGCTTTCTCGATGCCGGCTTCGTCCATGCACGCGCGGTAATAGGCGCCGATCTTCTGCGTGTCGCTGCCCGCGGGCGCGCTCGTGTTCTTCGCCGCGTCCTCGAGGATCGACGTCAGCACGGCGCGGTTCTGGTTGGCGAGCTCGGAGCTCGCGCCCCACGCGGCGCGTCCCGGCGGGATCGGATGGTTCTTGATCCAACCGCCCGCGGCGAACTGGTAGAAGTCGTCGCACGGCTTGCACGTGGGGTCGAGGTCGGCCGGGTCGAGCACCTTGGCATTGGCGGCGGGACTGCCGTCGGTCGCACCGACGGCAAGCTTCGGGAGCGTGGTCGCGACGAGCGCGGAGAGAGCGACGGCACCAAGGAGGCGCACGCCCAGACGAATCGGATGCACCTCCGTATATTTGCGGAAGACATGCCGATTTACTGCCGTCGCGGGGCGATACGCGAGCGCCGTTCGCTAGGCGAGCGCGTTCTTGTCGATGAGGTCTTGCGCCGGGAACGCTGCTTTGAGCAGGCCGTAGCGCGCGGCCAAGTCGATCAGCGGCTGGATCGCTGCCGCGTCGAGACGCTCCGCGTACACGCTGCGGACCATCGTGCGCAGCGTCGCCGGGTCGAGCTTCGTCGCGCGCGCGAGGACCTCGGCGCTCGCCGGCGTGTTCTTGTTCGCCCACGCGGCGCTCTCACGCATCACGGCGACGACCTTCTTCACCAAGTCGGGATGCGCGGACGCCCACTTCTGCGACGTGAACCAGCCCGCGATCAAGAAATCCGGCGCGATGGCGTCGTACGGCTTCGCAAGAACGCGCGAGTTGGTCTTCGCCTCGGTCACCGCGGGTTCGGCGACGAGCGCCGCGTCGATGCGGCGCGCGGCCAGCGCGGCCGGCATCTCCGGAAACGGCATCTCCGAGAAGCTCGCAGTCTTGGAATCGCCGCCGTTCTTGTCCATCCACGCCTGCACCGCGAGCTGCGTGATGTTCTTGAGCCCGTTGACCGCGATGGTTTTGCCGTTGAGCGCGCGCGCGTCGCGCACGGGCGAGTCCTTGTGCACCATCAGCACCGACGTCGGCGCTTTCGTGATGTACAGCCCCGCCGGTGCGATCAGCGTGATGGGAACGCCCCGCTCGTGCGCGATCGCCAGCGAGAGAATGTTCGAGAAACCGACGTCGATCGAGCCGCCGACCACTGCCGCGGTGATCGCGCCGCCGTTCGGGATGGATTGGATCTGCCCGTCCAAACCGGCCTTCGCGAAGAAGTGCTCCGCGTCGGCATAATAGATTTGCGCGCCGGTGTCAATCGGAAGCGTCGCGAAGCGCACCGTGTCGGCGGCGCGCGCACGAAGCGGCAGCGCCGCGGCGACCGCGCCGGCGGTGAGGCCCTGAAGAACGGTCGAGCGTTTCATGCGTGACTCCTCTGGTTGGTGACGGGCGCTGAAAGCGAGCTCGAGGCGACGAGCTCGAGTGCGGCGAGCGTGGCGGACGGGTCGGCGATGCCGCGGCCCGCGATGTCGAACGCGCTGCCGTGGCCGACGCTGGAGAACAGGAATCCGGCGCCGATCGAAAGCGCCGCCGCGCCGCGCGGCGCGAGCCCTTTCACCGGTATGTTGACCTGGTCGTGGAACATCGCGACGTACGCGTCGAGATCGCGCCGCGACAGCAAGACGTCCGCGCCGGTGGGTCCTTCGACGTTGATGCCGGCACGGCGCAGTCGCGCGGCTGCGGGTGCGGTGACGCGATCGTCGTCATCGCCGAAAAGCCCGCCTTCGCCGGCGTGCGGGTTGATCGCCATGATTCCGATGCGCGGGCTCGCGATCCCGAGCGATACCAGCGCTTCGCTCGCCGCGAGTCCGGCCGCTTCGACCAGTTCGGGCGTGAGCCGGTCGAGCGCGTCGCGCAACCGCTCGTGCAGCGTCGCGTGCACGATGCGCAACCCGCCGCCCACGAGCATCAGGAAGATGCGCTCCGGCGCGATGCCGGCGAGCCGCGCCAGCAAGCTCGGATAACCGCTGAACGGAATCCCCGCGGCGTTGACGGCCGTTTCCGAATGCGGGCACGCGACGACCGCGCTCGCGACGCCGCGCCGCACGAGGTCCACGGCAGCTTCCACGTACGCGACCGTCGCGGCGCCGGCCGCCGCGTTCACCGCGCCGGGCCGCAGCATCTCGGCCGGCAGCGAGCCAACGCGCAAGAACGTGATCGCGTGCACGGTGGGCACGCCGCTCTTGTCGAGCTCGCGCAGCGGGAGATGCGGCGCATGGCGTTCGGCGTAATCGCGAATAACCGCGGCGTTGCCGACCACGATCGGCGGCGCGGCCCAGCGATCGGCCAGCACCGCCGCTGCTTTGACGGCGATCTCGGGCCCGATCCCGTTCGGATCGCCGATGGTCAGCGCGACCGTGCCTGCGTGCATCGCTAAAGCGGCAGCGCCAGCAGCGTGTCGATGCGCGAGCTGTCGCACACCACGACGCGCTCAGCGAGCTTGGGCGCATCGCCCTCGAGCCGAACGAGATCGACGTACCGCCCGCTGGCGAATACATCGGTCGTGCCGTCACGCATGATGCGCACCACCAGAAACGACGTCTCGGCACGCGTTCCAGCGGCGTCGTCCGCGAGGATGAACGGCGCACCGAGAATGTGCCGGTACGCGTGCCGCTCGTAGATGTTCGCCTCGCCGAGCGCCGACACGCGGTCGACCAGCATCGCGCGCGAGTCGGCGTAGATCAGCCCGGCCTCCAGACCGTCCTTGTAGTTCTGCGCGGTCGTCACTTTGTAGAGACAGCGCTCGCAGAAGAAATCCGGCCACTCCGCGAGCGCGCCGTCGTCGATGCAGCGCGCGTAGCGCGCGTTGAGCGCGGCGACCTGCGCGAAGGCGTCGGTCACAGGCCCATCGCGGCGCGGTACGCTTTCCAGAAACCGCGCACGGACGTCTCGGTCGCGCGCGACTCCGACGACTCGGCCGTCGACCCGCCCATCTCCAGCACGGCACACTCGTCCGC
>JAXDMB010000045.1:0-2542 GCA_034666325.1 Vulcanimicrobiota bacterium | reverse complement strand
CTGCGCGAGCGCGGCGACGACCGGCGGCAGCCCGAGCTGTTCGAGCGACGGGACCGATTCCGCGAGCAGGCGGATCGCCACGCGCACGCCGCCCGCGTGGCGGTAGGCGTGCACGCGATACGGCCCGCCCTGCGCGGTGCGCGGCGCCGCGCCGTCGGCCGTTCCGCACGTATCCAACCGCGCGAGCTGCTCGGCCGAGAGCGCGGCGGCGAGGAACGCGCGCGCGTCGGGCTCGTCCACGGGCGGCGTGTCGAGCGCGGCGAGCCGTCCGTCGAGGCGCAGCGCAGGGCGGTCACCTCCGCCGAAGTGCAAGTCGGTCGCGCCGCGCGCCCGGGCGCCGCGCACGAGATCGTAGATTCGGATCGTACCGAGGCTCATCGCGCGCCGCCCCACGCGACGACGCGCGTCAACTCGTCGAACGCGGTCACGCCCGCGAGCACTTTCGCCAGGGCGTCTTCACGCATCGCGCGGTAACCATTGCGCGCCGCGAGCTGCGCGATCTGCACGCTCGACGCGCCCGTCGCGATCGCGTCCCGCGTCGCGTCGTCGATCTCCATCAGCTCGTACACGCCGGTGCGCCCGAGATAGCCGCTTCCCGCGCACGCGCGGCAGCCGTCCGCGACGTACCAAGCGTCCTGCTCGGTGCGCAGCGCGTCGCGCAGCTGCTGCGGAATCGGCTCGCGCACGCGGCACTGCTCGCACAGCGTGCGCACGAGCCGTTGCGCGACCACCGCGGTGAGCGCGGCGGCGAGCGAGTACCGCGCCACCCCGAGCTCCACGAGCCGGTCGATCGTGCGCGGCGCGTCGTTCGCGTGCAGCGTCGTGAACACGATCTGTCCCGCGAGCGCCGCCGACACCGCGACCGAGGCGGTCTCGCCGTCGCGCATCTCACCGACCATCACCACGTTGGGGTCCTGGCGCATGAACGCGCGCAACACCAGCGGAAACGTCAGCCCCGCGCGCGCGTTGACCTGCACCTGCGACACGCCGCGCAAACGCATCTCGACCGGGTCCTCCACCGAGCAGACGTTGCGCGAGCGCGCGTCGAGCTCGGCGAGCGACGCGTAGAGCGTCGTCGTCTTTCCGCTTCCGGTCGGTCCGGTCACGACGACGAATCCCCACGGTGCGCGCACCGCACCGCGATAGCGGTCGAGCATCGCGGGCGGCATGCCGAGCGCCGCCAGATCCGGGGTGGACGCGTAGCGGTCGAGCAGGCGCACCACGAGCTTCTCGCCGTCGATCGTCGGCACCGAAGCGACGCGCGCGTCGATCTCGCGCTGCTCGAACGGGATTCCGCAGCGCCCGTCTTGCGGCGCGCGCCGGTCCGCGATGTCCATTCCCGCGAGCAGCTTCATGCGCGAGACGAACGACGGCAGCAGTGCCGCCGGAATCGTTTCGAGCTCGCGCAGGATTCCGTCCACACGCACACGCACGCGGCCGCCGCCGGGGCCGGGCTCGATGTGAATGTCGCTCGCGTGCGCGGCGACGGCGCGCGCGAACACGAGGTCGACGGCGCGCACCGCCGGCGCGTCGCCGTCACGTTCCACGGCCGGCACGGCGCTCTCGCCGTACGCGACGTGCAGGTTCTCGCGAATCGCCTCGCGCGCCATCGGCAGCGGCCGCACGCGCAAGCGCGTCGCCGCGCGCAGCGCGTCGACCACCGCGGCGTCGTTCGGATCGGCGAGCGCGACGGACAGCACCCCGCCGGCAAGGTTCAGCGGAAGAGCGTCATACCGGAACGCGAGCGCCCGCGGAACGCGGGCAACGGCTTCGGGATTCGCAGCGAAAGTCGCCATGCGAAACGAATCGGAAACATTACCGTAAAGATACAGGCAATATTTCGTGCCGTTCCTTAAATTGCCTTAAACCTGCGCCGCCATGTTTACCGCTCGCCGCACGCGGAAGAATGATCTCGATATACCACACCGGCGCAGTACAGAATGCTGAGAAGAGTGTTACGATGAGCGACACCGTCACGCACACCGACTACCTGACGATCACGACGAACGCGCGCTACGAGATTCGCGACATCACCGAGCACGTCGAGCGCGTGCGCGCGGCGGCGAGCTTGCAGGACGGGTTCGTACTCGTGAGCACGATGCACATCACGTCGAGCGTCTTCGTGAACGATCACGAGTCCGGCTTGTGGCGTGACATCCTGGAATGGGTCGAGAAGCTGGCGCCGGCGGGCCTCGACTATGCGCACCACCAAACCGGCGAGGACAACGGCGACGCGCATCTGAAGCGCATGCTGCTCGGCCACCAGGTGCTCGTTCCCGTCACCGGCGGGCGTCTGGACTTAGGCCCATGGGAGCGCGTGCACTACGGCGAGGTCGACGGCATGCGCCCCAAGCGCGTGCTGCTCAAAGCGTTCGGCATCGGGAACGCTGGACGCTGACGACCACCCTTCGACAAGCTCAGGGTGACAATGTCGGACAACGGACGCGACGCTGCGGCGGCCGTTGCGGCAGCCAGGTCACCCCACGCGCACGCTGAGCATCGAGATCGAGCCGCCGTCGCCGCCTTCCACCGGGTACGTCAC
>JAXDMB010000044.1:0-4488 GCA_034666325.1 Vulcanimicrobiota bacterium | reverse complement strand
GCGCCATGGTGGTCTGGGCCGACGCACCGGCCCCGGAGATCAGAACGGCCACGCTCGCGAGCGCGGCGCTGAGACGAGCTTGCATGCAAACCTCCTCAACGTGGATGGAAGCGGCCGCGCGCGAACGTGACCGCACGCTCCTCCGCTACGGGCGCCGCTTCGCGTTCGCTTCGAGCGCGTTGGGCGAAAGATTCGACGCGACGTCACGGTACAGATGCCGCATCGCGTCGATCAGCAGCGAACCAACCCGAAAGACGCCGTCACCGGATAGCCGCAAGGCCGACCACGGAACCCCGTTATGCCGCTGCACGAGCACATACGTATCCCCGCCAACGGCATAAATCGCAAACTGATCGGACTCCGCCACGGGCATCAGCCCGGCAAACTCCGTCTGATCGACGTTCTGAGTGAAATTCATACTGGTTCCTCTCCGCTTTCACTTGCCACGGGCGCGACGGCGTTCGAGCTCGCGGACGTCCAGAAGATCGCGCTCTCGTCCCGCAGCCCGCTTGCTCGCGATCAGGTCGTCCATGCCGATCACCCACATTCGTTCACCGCCGTGAGATCCTTCGACCCGTGACGCCCATGCGCCGTCAAACGTCACGCCGTCTATGGCGGTGAGCACGTCGATTCGATTAGGCTCGATGCCGATCTGAAAGACGATGTCCGCGTCGGTGAGGTCTTGAACGGAGAGATCGTCGAGCGGTGCGCCGAATGCCGCTAAGGCCCGATAGACGCGCTGTGCGTTTTCCGGATTCGGACGCACGAGAACGTCGATGTCTTTGGTATACCGCGGTTGAGCGTGAAATCCGAATGCCTGCCCGCCCACGATCACGTACTCAACGCCGCCTGCGTTGAACTCGTGTAACAGATCGGCGAAGTCGGAGTTGACCAGGTTCTCGTCCTTGCGCGGCATGATGCTCGACAACCATCTCCCAATTCAGACGCATCCGCTCGGACGGGTCGATCGCCGACCAGAATTCATCGTCGAACGACCCGTCGTCGTCATGAAGGCCGATCTTGCGGACGACCGCGATGCGCCGGCGGTGATCCGCACGTGCGCGCCGCTCCGCCTCTGAGCTGTCCATCGCGAGAAGGTTCGTGAAGAGCGTTCGGGCTCCCCGTGATCGAGGACGCTAGCTCCAGCGGCCTTCAGCCGGGCGGGCAGCTTTGCCCGGCGATGTGGAGCAGTACCGCGCGGGCGCGTTGTGGGGTTGGGGTTTGCATCACGATTTCCGCCGTGCGGTGGTGCGTGCGTGCTAGGTCGACCAGGCGTTCCGCGTCCTGTGGGCGCGTGACCACCCAGGTTTCGCCGTTCGTGCAGATCGTGTTCACGAAGCCCGCGTTGTTCTTTATGTCGCGGACCGGCGGTCGCGTGTAGAAGATCAGGCCGTTTCCCCCGCTCACGCCGTGGTTGCCGATCGCGTCGGCCGGCTTGCCGCTGGACTCGATGGCGCGTGCGATCGGCGGAATCGGCTTGAGCGGCTCGACCGCCGGTTCCGCGACGAGCGCGATGAACAGCACCAGCGCGCCGCTCGTCAGCGCCAGCACGTACGGTGACCACTCCGCCGTGCTGCGCCGCGCGATCGCCACGACCGTGAGCAGCGACCCGAACAGCATCGCGGCGCCCAAGAACACGAGCTGATGATTCACCGCGGCGAGATCGACGTCGAGCCGGTTGCTGCGCGAGAACGCGCCGATCGCGAACGCGACCAAACCGACGAACACCGGAATCGTCGCGGCGGAGATCACCGCGGCACGGCGGTCTTCTCCGGCGCGCACGCGCTCGAACCACAGCGCCACGACGATCGCGAGCGCGGGCAGCAGCAGCGCGACGTAGTTCGGCAGCTTCGTGCTCGCGAAGCTGAAGAACACGAACGGCACGACGCTCCAGACGATCGCGAGCCGCGTGAAGCCGCCGTCGGGCGCGCGCGCCGCGCGCAGCGCCGACGCGAACGCGACCGGCACGAACGCGACCCACGGAAAGAAGCCCAGGATGAGGACCGGGACGTAGTACCAGAACGGCCCCTTCTGGTTCTCGATCACGCCCGTGTAGCGGCCGAACGTGTAGTGCCCGATCAGCTCGGCGATCGCGTTCGGGCCCACGCGCGCGCCGAGCGCGACAAACCATGGCAGCGTCACGACGACGAACGCGAGCGCCGCGATGGCGACCGCGCGGCGGCGGGGCGCGGCGAGCCGTCCGGCGCGCCGTTCCCACAGCAGCCACGCGCCGACGACCAGCGCGGTGATCACCGGCGCGACGGGCCCCTTCGCGAGCGTTCCGACCGCCAGCGCGAGCGCGCCGCACACGAACGCGGTGTCGCGGCGCCGTGCGCTGCCCGACGGCTCGAACGCGCGGTACCACCACAGCACCGCGGCGGCGACCGCGAAGTCGAGCAGCGCGTCCATGATCGCGAGCCGTCCGACGATCGCCTGCATGAGACTGGTCGAAAGCACGATCGCGGCGACCATTCCCGCCCGCTCGCCGGCGATGCGCGCCGTGGCATAGCCGACCGTGCCGCCCATCGCGATCGTCGCGAGCGCCGACGGCATCCGCAGCGCGAGCGCGCTGACGCCGAAAACCTTCGCGAGCAGCGCGGCGAGCCAGAAATACAGCGGCGGCTGGACGAACCACGGCTGGCCGTTCAGATGCATCACGACCCAGTCGTGCGTAAGCACGATCTCGCGAGCGACCTCACCGTACGCGGTCTCGCTGTTGTCCCAGAGCGTGCCGATGCCGAGCCCCGGCAGGGTGACGAGCGCGGCGAACAGTGCGCCGAGTAGTGCCGCGCGCGCGGGGACGGATCGCATCTGCTGGAAGATAGGGCTTGTGTATCCCGTCGCCCTCTCGGTTCGCGGCCGGCGCGCCCTCGTCGTGGGCGGCGGTGCGGTCGCCGAGCGCAAAGTTCGCGGCCTGATCGACGCGCACGCGGACATCATGGTCGTCGCCCCGGCGCTGACGCCGCCCCTCGCCGCGCTCGCCGAAGTGGGTGCGATCGGGTGGGAGCCGCGGCGGTACGAACCGGGCGACGTCGCGGGCGCGTTCATCGCGTTCGCGGCGACGGACGACGACGCGACCAACGCCTCGGTGGCCGCCGAAGCGCGCGCTGCGGGAATCCTCGTCAACGACGCCTCCGATGCCGAGCGCGGCGACTTCGCCACGCCCGCGGTTCACCGGTCGGGGCCATTGACCGTTACCGTCGATTCCGGCGGGCTGTCGCCGTCGTTCACCAAGCGCATCCGCGACGAGCTCGCGGTGCAGTTCGGCGCGCGCTACGGCCGCGCCGCGGCGACGCTGGGCGCGCTGCGCGAGCGCGTTCAGGCGGTCGTGCCGCCCGAGCAGCGCGCCGGCGTGATGAAGCACTTCGCGGAGCGCGACATCGAGGAGCTCGCCGCAATGACGCCCGGCGCGGTCGAACACGAGGTGGAGCGGGCCGCCGAGACGCTGGCCGGCGTCGTGCCGTCGACGACCGTCGCGCTGGTGTGCGCGACGCGGGCGAGCCTGCTGGCGATGACGCAGGCGCGCTCGGTGATGGCGGTGCTCGCGAAGGCCGGGCTGCCGTCGACGGTGCTCGAGGTGACGACCCGCGGCGACGCGGTGCAGGATCGTTCGATCGCGGCCGTCGGCGAGAACGTGTTCGTGAAGGAGCTCGAGAACGCGCTGCGCGAGCACCGCGCCGACTACGCGGTGCACTCGTGCAAGGATCTGCCGAGCACGCTGCCCGACGACATGACGCTCGCGGCGGTCACGGTGCGCGAAGACGCGCGCGACGCGTTCTGCTCGGAGCGGTACGCCGCGTTCGGCGAGCTTCCGGCCGGGGCGCGAGTCGGCACGTCGTCGCCGCGGCGGCGCGCGCAGCTCCGCGCGCTGCGGCCGGATCTGGTGTACGACGACGTGCGCGGCAACGTGGACACGCGGCTGCGCAAGCTTCGTGAGGGAGAGTACGACGCGATCGTGCTCGCGTGCGCCGGGCTGAACCGGCTGGGCGTTCGCGCGACGCACACCGTGCCGTTCGAACCGGACGTCGTGACGCCGGCGGTCGGGCAAGGCGAGCTCGGCATCGAGACGCGGGCCGGGGAGGCCCTCGCGACCCGCCTGGACGCCGTGCTCGGCGATCCGCAGACGTCGATCGCCGTGCGGGCGGAGCGCGCGTTTCTGCGCACGCTGCGCGGCGGCTGTCAGGCGCCGATCGGGTGCTATGCGACCTGGGTTTCCGGGCGGTTGCGCGTCACCGGAGCGATCGCCGCGCCGGACGGGACTCGGGTTGTGCGCTCGACCCGGGATGCCGTGATCGACATCCGCGACGTGGAGTCCGCCGAAGCGGTCGGCGTGGTTCTCGCACGCGAGCTGCTCGCCCAAGGCGGTGCATCGCTGCTGGGCGGACCGCTGGCGGGCCGGGTGTTCTTGCTGCCGCGGACGCAGGACCGGCCCAGCCGAATCGCGCCCGCGCTGCGCGATGCCGGCGCCGAGGTGGTCGAGGCCGGGAC
>JAXDMB010000043.1:0-9824 GCA_034666325.1 Vulcanimicrobiota bacterium | reverse complement strand
CACTACGTCGGTGTCGATTCGCCCGCGCTCTGCCGCATGCGAATCACCGAACGCGTCATGAAGGGCGGTCATGACGTACCGCAAGCCGATCTCCTGCGGCGCTTCCGGCGCAGCAACGAAAACTTGGAAGCGGCGATCGCGCTCGCGGACGACGCGGTGATCTACGACAATTCGACGTTGGGCGGCCTCATGCCGATCGCGCGGTTTTTCGCCGGAGCGCTCGTCGAGTGCGCGCCCGATGTGCCGCGCTGGGTTCGGCGTGCGATCGGGTCATCGCTGCCGCGCTAGCTTTTCAGCGGCCTGGTGGGCGTAGGATGTTGCTCAGCGAGGTGACGCGTGTGTAGCCCTGCGGGACGGTGAAGAGGTTGTCGTCCGGGTTGTCGCGTTGGACCGTCGTCAAGTCGAGCTTCATCGTGCCGCCGAACGCGCTCTTCGTCGCCGGGACGCTCTGCAGCGCGATTTGAATCGGGAAGTCGTTGAGGTCGTCGGCGAGCGCGAGTTGCGCGTGGTAGTTCTCGAGCGGCTTGCCGGGCAGCTGGCGTTTCATCTGCACGTCCAAGCCCGTCGACGGGTGGCCGTTCACCATGCTGTGGCCGGTCATCTGGATCGTCGCGGTCTGAACGTCGCGCAGGGCGGTCGCGAGGTTCGCGAGTGCCGCAAGCGGGTCGCCGGGATTCGGCGGCGCGCTGTTCGCCGCGGCGTTGTTCGCCTGCGCGGTCGTCGTGCCGCGCGACGGCGTGTCGCTGTAGTACGTCTTGTTCGCGTTCGACCACGCGGTGATCGAACCGGTCGCGCCGTCGTACAGCATGCTCACGCCGCCGGGGCCGATGAGCGTCGCAGCGAGCGCGCTCAGGTCACCGCCCACGCCGGGGAACCCCAGCGACAGCAGGTCGAGCCGGTACATCGTGCCCTTGTGGTAGAGCGCCACCTTGCCGCCGACGTTCACCGGCTCCCCTTGCACGCTCGCTTGCACCACGAGCGTCCCGGACGAGCTCAGCCCCGGTATCGCGGGGGTCGCGCCGGTGAGCGCCGGGGACAGGAGAAGAAGCGCCGCCGCGGCGGCCAGCGTGCGAAGACTCATCCGGTATAGACTGTACCCGCCACCTGGGTTCCGAGATGCTTCGCGGTGAGGAACTCCACGATCGTCGCGTGGGCCACGCGGCCGTCGCAAATCTGCGCGGCGCCGACGCCGCCGCGCACGCCGAGTGCCGCGGCGCGGATCGCGGCGCGCAAGTCGTCCGCTAGCGAGCGGTCTTCCGCGATCGTCAGCGCTTCGGCCGGGGTGAGCTCTTCGACGAGCACGCGCGTCTTCGCGTCGATGACGCCCCCCTGGTCGTTGAAGAAGATCGCGCGCGCCGCGCCGACCGCGCTGGCGAGCGCTTGCGCGACGTCGTCCGCGGCGACCGCGACGTCGGTCCCCGTAAAGCCGAGCGCCATCGGCTCGATCACCGGAACGTAGCCGGCGTCGAGCAGCGTGCGAAGCAGCTTGGTGTGCACGTTGCCGATCGTCTCGCCCGAACCGGCGGGGATCATGCCGGCGTCCGCGCCCGAGAGCCCGACGGCGGTGTCGCCGCTGCGGTTCATCGCACGGACGACCGCACGCGCGGCGTCCTTCGTCGGCGCGACCACCACCGGCCGCATTCCGAGATTCCCGAGGAACACCAAGTCGCTGAAGAACGTCGCGCCTTCAGCGCCGAGCGTCGCTTCATCGACGCGGATCACCATGGTACGTCCGTTGAGGTCCATCGTGCTCTCCTTGTTCCCGACAACGCGCGTCTCGCGCGAACGGTTCACCAAGGACTAGGCAACCGACCCGATCCCAGTTAGTCGGCGAACTCTTCCACGTAGAACACTTCGCCGTCGCCCGCCGCCACGACCGCGATCCCGAGCTTGTGCGGGTGCATGTCCACGATGTTCGCGTAGTGGCCCGGGCTGTGGAGGAACGCTTGGTGCGCGTGTGCCTCGTCCTGGTCGAAGGCCATGTTCTCGGCCGCGAAGCGCATGTGCAGGCCGGCGGCGCGGAGGCGGTCCTGGAACGTGACGCCGTTGGGATCGGTGTGCCCGAAGTAGCGGCGCTGCGCCATCTGCTGGGCGACCTGGAGGGCGAACTGCGAGAGCGCCTCGTCTGGGACCAGCGGCGGCAGGCCGCGCTGCGCCCGAGCCGCGTTCACGTCGTTGAAAAGGACCCGCGCTTCGGAGCTCACGACCTGCGGCCGGTGCGGCCGGATGTAAGCAAGCTGAATGCATTCTTCTTCAGACGCCGTCACGGCCAGGGGAAGCAGCGTGACAAGCGCCACGAGAAACGCGGCGACCCGGTACATATCAATCTCATCGGGCCGCGACCGTCAGACTTTAGCGTTTACGAGATTCATCGCGGGCGTGACACCTGCAGTGAGCCAGGTCACAACGCCGGAGATCGCGCGCTCGACGATTGCAGGAAGTTCCTTGCGCTCGCTTTCTGAGAAGTCGCCGAGAACGCGGTCGATTGCGTCCGGATCGTGCCCGCGTCCGATGCCGATGCGCAAGCGCGGAAAGCCCTGACCGAACACCTCGATCAAGGACTTTAGTCCATTGTGTCCGCCGCTCGAACCCTCCGCGCGCATGCGGAGCGTTCCGAACGGAAGATCGAGATCGTCCACGACCACGAGCATGCGCGGCGGCGGTATCTTGTAGAACGTCGCGATGCTCTGCACGGGACGACCGGACAAGTTCATGTACGACTGCGGCTCCACGAGCACCGCGTCATGCGAGCGGTGGAGCGCATACCGCGCGTCGCCCTTCTTGTGCCAGTCGCGCACGCCCCACTTTTCGGCGAGCGCATCGACCACGATGAACCCGACGTTGTGGCGCGTGCGCGCGTATCGCGAGCCCGGGTTGCCGAGGCCCGCGATGAGAGAAAGTTCCGCGATGGCGGGTTAGCTCGCGGGCGTTTCCGTGGCCGGGGCGGCCTCGCCGGTCGCCGCGGGCGCCTCTTCGCTGGCGAGCGCGCGCGTGATCTCGACCGAGACGACGACGGTGTCGGCCGGCGTGATGAGCGTGAACCCGGGCGGAAGCTTCACGTCGCCGGCGAGGATGTGCGCGTGCACGCCCAGCTCGGTGACGTCGATCGTCACGTTGTCGGGGATCGAGTCCGCAGGCCCCTTGATCTCGAGCGTGTGCGCGACGACTTCCATGACGCCGCCCTGGTCGCGGACGCCGATCGGGGTGCCGGCCGTGACCACCGTGACGTTGGAGGTGATCGCTTCGTCGCGCGTGACGCGCTGGAAGTCGACGCTCAGCGGTTTGCGCGTGAGCGGATCGGCTTCGATGCGGCGCAGCAGCACGGAGTCGCGCACCTGGCCGATCGTCGCGTCGACGATGCGGCTCTTGTTTCCGGAGAGGATCAGCTCGGCGAGCTGCTTCGCGTCCACCGAGATCGGCGTCGCTTCGCCGTGGCCGTACACCACGCCGGGGACTTTCCCGGTGCGGCGCAGCGCCTGCGAGGCGGTGGTGCCGATCTTCGTGCGCGGTTCGAGGGTGAGGCTGGAAAGGGTGTGCTGCTTCGACATGGTTTCCTAAACGTTAGACGGCGGCGGGGATGGGGAGCTCGGCCTGCACGCGGGCAGGTGGAGGTTGGTCGGGGGGCGGCTCCACGTCTTCCGCGTTGAACAGCTCCGACACGGAGCGGTTCGAGGTGATGCGCTTGATCGCGTCGGCGAGGATCTGGGCGATGGTGAGGTGCTCGACCTTCGCGGAGTCGATCGTGCGCGGGATCGTGTTCGTCACGATCACTTTGTTGATGTCGGACTTCTCGAACTGCGCGATCGCGTCGCCGGCGAAGATGCCGTGCGTCGCGAGCGTGTAGACGTCGGTCGCACCCTTCTTGCGCAGCGCCTCGGCCGCTTTGACCAAGGTGCCGCCCGTCGAGATCATGTCGTCCACCACGACGGCGATCTTGTTCTCGACGTCGCCGACGATGTGCGTGACTTCCGAGACGTCGGGCTCGGGGCGCCGCTTGATGATGACCGCCAGATTCGACTTCAGCCGCTTGGCGAACAGCTCAGCGCGCGGCACGCCGCCGGCGTCCGGTGAGACGACGACGATCTTGTCCCCTTGAAGGTCGAGGTTCTTGAGGTGGTTGCACAGCGTCGGCGCGGCCATCAGGTTGTCGACCGGGACGTCGAAGAAGCCCTGGATCTGCGCGGCGTGCAGGTCGAGCGTGACGATGCGCTCGGCGCCCGCCATCTCGATCATGTTGGCGACGAGCTTGGCCGAGATCGGCTCGCGGCCTTTCGTCTTCTTGTCTTGCTTCGCGTAGCCGTAGTACGGGATCACGGCCGTGATCCGGTTCGCGGATGCCCGGCGAAGCGCGTCGATGATCAGCAGCAGCTCCATCACGGAGTCGTTCACGGTCGCGCCCTGGGGCGAGCGGCAGAGCGACTGGATGACGAACACTTCGGCGCCGCGCACGTTCTCGCGGATCTCGATCCGGCACTCGTCGTTCTTGAAGCGGTCCACGAGCGCGTTGCCGACGCGCGTCTGCATCCGTTTGGCGATCTCGTCCGCCAAGAGACGGTTGGAGGTCCCGCTGAAAAGCAGCGGCGGCTGGATCACGGCGACTGGGCTCCTTCTGCCTCCGGACGGCGCCGCAGCGCGCAGGGGGAAGCGGAGCTACCTGCGGCAAGCGAGGCGCACTGTCCTGGCTTGGTAAAGGACGCGCCGCTCAACCCGGCCGTCGCGAGCCGTGTCTAAGGAAGAGTCCATGCCCAAGTTCGAGCTCGTCTCTTCGTACCCGCTGGCCGGCGACCAGCCCAAAGCCACCGACGCGCTCGCCGCCGGCGTGCTGCGCGGAGACCGCGCGCAGACGCTGCTGGGCGTCACCGGTTCCGGCAAGACGATGGCGATGGCGCGCGTCGTGGAGCTCGTGCAGAAGCCGACGCTCGTGCTGTGCCACAACAAGACGCTGGCCGCGCAGCTGTGCGCGGAGTTCCGCGAGTTCTTCCCGCACAACGCGGTCGAGTATTTCGTGTCGTACTTCGACTACTACCAGCCCGAGGCGTACGTCGCGCACACCGACACGTACATCGCCAAGGACAGCTCGGTGAACGACGAGATCGAGCGGCTGCGCCATTCGGCCACGCAGTCGCTGCTGACTCGCAGGGACACGCTGATCGTCGCGTCGGTGTCGTGCATCTTCGGGTTGGGCTCGCCGTCGGACTACATCGAGATGGCGGCCGACATTCGGGTCGGCCAGACGCTCAATCGCGACGACTTCCTGCGCAAGCTCATCGGCATGCAGTACCGCCGCAACGACCTGAACTTGGTGCGCGGCACCTTCCGCGTGCGCGGCGACACCCTGGAGTTCGTCGGCGTGGACGAGGAGCTGGTGCACCGCATCGAGTTCTTCGGCGACGAGATCGAGGCGATCAACGTCGTCAACCAGCTCACCGGCGAGTACGTGACGTCCAAGGACGAGCTGAAGATCTTCCCGGCCAAGCACTACATCACGCCCGACGAAAAGCTGCGCCGCGCGGTGATCTCGATCGAGAACGAGCTCGAGGAACGCCTCGCGCTGTTCAAGAGCGAAGGCAAGCTGCTCGAAGCGCAGCGCCTCGAGCAGCGCACGCGCTACGACCTCGACATGCTGCGCGAGGTCGGTTACTGCAACGGCGTCGAGAACTACTCGGGCCCGCTGTCGGGCCGCGAGCGCGGGTCGCAGCCCTGGTGCCTGCTGGACTTCTTTCCGCAAGAGGACTGGCTGCTGCTGGTCGACGAGTCGCACGTCACGCTGCCGCAGGTGCACGGCATGCACGGCGGCGACCGCTCGCGCAAGCTTGAGCTCGTGAAGCACGGCTTCCGGCTGCCGTCGGCGCTCGACAACCGCCCGCTCACGTACGACGAGTTCGATCAGCACGTGAAGCAGGTGATCTACGTGTCGGCGACCCCGGCGACGTACGAGATGGGCAAGTCCACGCAAGTCGTCGAGATGATCATCCGCCCGACGGGCTTGGTGGATCCGGAGGTTGAGGTGCGCCCGACGCGCCATCAGGTGGACGACTTGATGGACGAGATCCGCAAGCGTGCCGACAAGAACGAACGCATCCTCGTCACGACGCTGACGAAGAAGATGGCCGAGGACCTCACCGAGTACCTGATCGAGAACGGCATTCGCGTGCGCTACCTGCACAGCGAGGTCGAGACGCTGGAGCGCATCGCGATCCTGCGCGATCTGCGCAAGGGCGAGTTCGACGTGCTGGTGGGCATCAATCTGCTGCGCGAAGGGCTCGACTTGCCGGAGGTGTCGCTGGTCGGCATCCTCGACGCCGACAAGGAAGGCTATCTGCGTTCCGGGACGTCGCTCATCCAGACGATCGGCCGCGCGGCGCGCAACGTCGAGGGCAAGGTCATCATGTACGCGGACGTCGTGACGGAGTCGATGGCGCGCGCGCTCGGCGAGACGAAACGCCGCCGTGAGACGCAGGTGGCGTACAACCTCGAGCACGGCATCGAGCCCAAGTCGATCCGCAAGGAAGTGCACGACATCCTGAGCCTGGTGGGCGGTGCCGCCGGCGGTGCGGACGCGGCGAACGCGGTGCGCGCGGAGCACTTGCCGCGCGAAGTGGCGGAAGCGATGGCGAAGGAGATCGAGCGGAAGATGCGCGAGGCGGCAGCGAACCTGGAGTTCGAGAAAGCCGCCGCGCTGCGCGACGAGCTGGTGAACCTGCGCAAGCAGATCGGCGGCAACGAGAGCCTGCTGTTCCAGGGCAAAGCACCGAAGATCTTCCAGCACGCCCTGCGCGAGCTCATCGGGACGTAACAAATGTCATGCTGAGCTCGTCGAAGCGTGGTGCGAAGCGGGGAGCATCTTGCCGGCTCCGCACCACCCTTCGACAGGCTCAGGGTGACATGGAACTGTCGTTGAGGATATCGAACCGTCGACCGATGATCACCTTCGGTTCGGGACGAGCCGTGCATTGCGTCGAGCGCCGGGGACGATGAGGCGGCCGATAGTGCTCGCGCTCGCTGCCGCGTGCGCGCTCGGGGCGGGTGCGTGCACGCGCACGATTTCGGGCGGGTTCGGCGGCGACGGCGGGCGGCATCCGTGGACGCAGCCCGGAACGCTGCGGATCGCGACGAGCCTTTCGCCGAACACGTTCAACCCGATCCTCTCGACGCAGCAAGTCGAGGCGTTCGTGCAGGCGTTCGTGTTCGACCCGCTCGTCGCGACCGACGAGAAGGGCCGCGACGTTCCCGTACTCGCTGCGGCCGTCCCCACGCCGGAGAACGGCGGCGTGAGCCGCGACGGCCTGACCATCACGTACCGCCTGCGCCGCGGTGTGCGCTGGCAGGACGGCGCGCCGTTCACAAGCCACGACGTCGCATTCTCGTTTCGCGCGGTCATGAACCCGGCGACCGCCGTCGCGACGCGCCACGGCTACGACCAAGTCGCGCGCGTCGACACGCCCGACGCGTACACCGCGGTGTTCCGGCTGAAGCGCCCGTTCGCGCCCGCGGTGCACACGTTCTTTGCGCACAGCGACGCGCCGTACTATATTCTGCCGGCGCATTTGCTGGAACGGCTGCCCGACCTCAACCACGTCGCGTTCAACGAAAAGCCCGTCGGCACCGGACCGTTCAAACTCGTGCGCTGGCTGCGCGGCGACCGCCTCGAGTACGCCGCGAACGACGGCTACTTCTTGGGCAAGCCGCAGCTGCGGCGGATCGTGGTCCACCTCGTGCCGGACGAGAACACGATCGCGAGCCAGCTCCGCGCGCACGAGATCGACTGGTTCTCCGCCGCGACGCCGCGGATGTACCCGCAGCTCACCGCGATGACAGGCTTTACGGTACGGCTCGTGCCGACGAACGCCAGTGACGCGATCATGTTCAACACGAAGCGCGCGCCGTTCGACGACCCCAACGTTCGCCGCGCGATCGGGTACGCGATCGACAAACGCAAGCTCGTGCAGGAAGTCACGTTCGGCTCAACCGTCGCGGCGACGGAAGACTTGCCGTCGTTCATGTGGGCGTTCGATCCGACCGCGGGGACCAGCGGTCACCACGCGGCCGCGTCGAATCGGCTCCTCGACGCGGCGGGCTGGCGGCGCGGCCCGGACGGCATCCGCGTAAAAGACGGAAAACGGTTCGAGATGGGGCTTGCGTTTCGCACCGACAGCATCACCGACCGCAACCGCGGCGTCATCATCGCGTCGATGCTCAAGGACGCGGGCATCGAGACGGAGCTCAAGGGCTACACGACGTCGTTGCTCTACGGACCGCCCGGATCCGGAATTCTGGCGGACGGCAAGTTCGACGCGGGTTTACAGACGTGGTACGCGGGAAGCGATCCGGACAACTCCACACAGCTGACGTGCGACCAAGTCGCGCCAAAAGGCTTCAACTGGACGCGCTACTGCGATCGGGCGATGGACGCTGCGCAGCGGATCGCGCTGTCGCACTACGACCGCCCGACCCGCAAGCGCGCATACGCCAGGATCGAACAGCTCCTCGCGCGCGACGCACCGTTCGTGTACTTGTGGTGGCCACGCTTGATCGAGTCCGTGAACACGGACCTGAAGAACTTCCGCCCGAACGGAATCGTGGAGAACTGGAACGCTTACGAGTGGTCGATCTGATGCGTCTGGCAGTCGACGCTGATATCGGAATACGCTAGGATATCATATGGAGCGCGTTCAGTGGCAGGTGGTCTACGAGTGCGCCGACGGCTCGACCGGCGCGAATTACTGCGAAACTCGAGAAGAAGCGGAGCTTGTCAGTAGGCTTCTGCTTGGCCACGAGTCCGGCGACGCGCTGCCTGCCGGTTTTATGTGGGTTCGTCCGTCCCGTGCCGAAGTGGTGTCGACGCGCGTCGAACTGCGAAGTTCGAACTGACGTCGCCGCGTTGGAAAGTCACGATGGACGCTTCGGCACAAACGCGCGGAGGTAGCTTAGCGTCTGGCGGTCGATCGTGCGATCGGCGCGCACGCGGCTCTCCAGGTTTTCCACGTGCATGAACTTCACGAGCGCGTCGTGCGCGGCGTCGTCAAACGCGCCTTCGTCGTGTCGCGCGAGCGCGCGGGCGCGCACGAGGTGCGTGACGATCTCGCGCCCGAGCATGTCGTCGATCGCGAGCACGTCTTCCGGTGCAGCCGGGAAGTGGTACAGCTTGTGCAGCTCGAGCAATCGCGCGAGCTCGTCGATCGGGGTCGCGTGGTCGTCCACGCGCAGGTCGACGTAGCGGTCGTTGAAGCCGCCGTAGCCGCCGCCCGGCTTCAGCACGAGCAGCGCCGCGCTCTGCTGGCCGCGTTTGTCGCCGCCTGCGCGCTGTCCGGCCGCCAGGGCCGCGACGAGACGGTCCGCCAGCGTTCCGCGCGCGGCGCGAAACGTCGCCGCCATCGCGTCGACGACCGCGGCGCCGGCGAGGCAGTTTCCTTGCGCCGCGAATCCGTCGCCGGCGATCCCGCCGGCCCAGCCGATGCAGCGGGCGCCGGTAAAGGTCGCGCTCCGACCGGCCGCGTCGACGATTCCGAATTGCCGGTCGTCCGCGTTCTCGTCGTGCGCGGTCAGCGTCTGCACGATCTGCTCGGGCGGCTCGCCCGCGCCCAGCAGCTCCAGCGCCCGCGGACCGAACGTCGTGTTGGCCCAGGCTTGCGTCGCGATCGCGCCCGCGCCGCTTTCGGCCCAAGGAACCACCGCGCCGACGGCGAGGAACTTGGATTGCACCGCGATTCCGATCACCCGCTGTGACGGGTCGGAGGCGATGATCGAAAACGTCGAGAGCATGAAACGCGGCTTCGTGCAGGACGCGCGCCCTCTTTCCGCCGAGGAGAGCCCATGAAGGCAAG
>JAXDMB010000042.1:0-3178 GCA_034666325.1 Vulcanimicrobiota bacterium | reverse complement strand
TGCGAGGTGACGCCGCACCACCTCGTGTTCCTGGACGACCGCTTCGACGACTACCGCGCCGACTCCAAGGTGAACCCGCCGCTGCGCAGCGCGCACGACCGCGACGCGCTGCGCGCCGCCGTGCTCGACGGCACGATCGACGCGCTCGCCACCGATCACGCGCCGCACGGCCTCGACGAAAAAGCGCAGCTGCTGTCGGTCGCGCCGGTCGGCTTCAGCGGGCTCGAGATCGCGCTCGGCGCGTACGCGCTCGCGCTCGCGGAGCTGCCGCTCGCGCGGTTCGTGGAGCTGCTGTCGGTGAACCCGGCGCGGATTCTCGGCGTCCCGGGCGGCACGCTCGGCGTCGGCTGCCCGGGCGACGTGACGGTGTTCGCCGACCGCGAATGGACGGTCGACGCGCGGCTGTTCCGCTCCAAGGGAAAGAACACGCCGTTCGACGGGATGACGCTGCCGCGCCGCTGCGTCGCGACGGTGGTCGAAGGAGCGGTCGTGTTCGAGCACGGCCGCGTGCTGCCGCGTGAGGAAGTGACCGCGTGAACCCGGGTGTGAAGAACAAAGCGACGCTGATGCTCGCCGACGGCACGCGTTTCGACGGCGAAGGATTGGGCGCGACGGGGGTCGCGCTCGGTGAGGCGGTGTTCTACACCGGCATGACCGGTTATGAAGAGGCGATCACCGACCCGTCGTACGCCGGCCAGATTCTCGGGTTCACGTATCCGCTGATCGGCAACTACGGAATCAGCGGCACCGTCTCGCAGCACCCGCATGCGTGCGTGGCGGGGGTCGCGATCAAGCACATCGCGGAGCACCCGTCGCATTTCGCGTCGAAGCAGACCCTCGCGTCGTGGCTCGACGAGCAGGGCGTGCGCACGATCGTCGGCATCGACACGCGTGCGCTCACCATCGTGCTGCGCGAGCACGGCACGATCCCCGCGGCGCTCGCGGTAGGCGACGAGGCGGTCGCGCGGATCGAGCCGGCGCTCACGCGGTACGTGCGCGAAGCGACGACGCAAGGTCTCGTGGCGACCGTCGCGGACGCGTACCGCCCCGGCGAGACGGTCGGCACCGGGCGCAAGCACGTCGTGTTGCTGGACTGCGGCGTGAAGAAGAACATCATCCGCGATCTCACCGCGCTCGACGCGCGCGTCACCGTGCTGCCGTACGGCGCGAGCGCCGCCGAGATCATGGCGCACGAACCGGACGCGGTGGTCGTGTCGCCGGGACCCGGCGATCCGCGCGACCTCGGCGCTACGGTCGAGACGCTGCGCACCTTGATCGGCAAGAAGCCGGTGTTCGGCGTGTGTCTGGGACACCAGCTGCTCGCGCTCGCGTGCGGCGCGGAGACGTACAAGCTCAAGTACGGGCACCGCGGCGGCAACCAGCCGGTCAAGGACGTCGTGCACGATGACGTGCTGATCACCGCGCACAACCACGGTTACGCGGTCGACGGCCAGACGCTGCCCGCGCACCTCGAAGCGACGATGATCAACCTCAACGACGGGACGAACGAAGGCTTCCGGCACCGCACGTTCCCGGTCGAAGCGGTGCAGTTCCATCCCGAGGCGTCTCCCGGTCCGTTCGACGCGCGGAACCTCTTCGCGCGATGGCTCGACCGCGTCGACGTCTAGCGGCGGCGTTCGCCGCCGTGCTGCTGCTCGCGGTCGCGCTTCGCGCGCCGGCCTTCGCGTTGCGCGCGCTGCACGTCGACGCGCTTTCGATGCGCGCCGACCGCGCGCAGCTGCGCGTCGGACAAGTGTTCCATCTCGCGATCCACGCGCACGTGCGCGAGCAGCTCACCGCGCTCGACGAGCTGGTGGTGCCCGATGTCGGCACGATGCAGCTCGAAGGGGACGAACGTCACGTGACCGCGTCGGCGTCGGGGACGGACGTCGTGGAAACGCTGACGCTCGAGCCCACGCAGAGCGGCGCGTTCACGTTCAACGGTGCATATCTCGACGCGGTGGACGCGCGGACGCACAAGCCGTCGCGCTTCTCTGCGAACGCCGTGCGCGTCGTCGTGGAGCGGCCGAACGGCTTCGGCGACGCCTGGTGGTCCGCTGCGCGCGTGATCGGCGCGATCGCGCTGGCCGGGTTGGTGCTGTTCGTCGCGATCGCGGCGCTGGTCGCGGTGTTCGGCGTGCGGCGGCGGCGCCGCGCTGCGACCGTCCCGCCCGCGCAGCCCGTCGTCGCGCCGCCGTCGCCGCCGCGGACGCCGCGTGACGACGTCGTCGACGCGCTGCGCGCGTACCGCACGAGCCCGGCGAACGGCTCGCTGATGCGGCTGCGCGGCGCGCTGTTCGTCGCCGCGGGCGCGAACGCGGGCTCGACGCTGCGCGATGCGGTCGCCGCGACGTCCGACCGCGCGTTGCGCGACGCGCTCGTCGCGGCGGAGCACACGGCATTCGGTCCGGCACACGTGCGGGATGCGGCTTCGGATGACCTGATCGGCGCGACCGAGGCATGGCTGCGATGACGACGCCCTTCGCCGAGGCGCCGCGCGCTGAAGGGAGCCGTCCGCGCGACGTGGTCGACGCGCTGCACGCGACGATCGTCGGCCAGGACGAGGTGGTCGAAGCGCTGGTGCTCGCGCTGATCGCGGGCGGACACGTGCTTCTCGAAGGCGCGCCCGGCGTGGCGAAGACGCTCGCGTGCCGCGCGCTCGCCGCCGCGGTCGCGGGATCGTTCCGGCGCGTGCAGTTCACGCCCGATCTGTTGCCGTCCGACATCGTGGGCACGCGCATCTTCGACCAGAAGACCGGCGAGTTCGCGACGGTGCTCGGGCCGCTGTTCGCGAACGTCGTGCTCGCCGACGAGATCAACCGCGCGCCCGCGAAGGTGCAGTCCGCGCTGCTCGAGGGAATGCAGGAGCGGCGCGCGACGATCGGGCCGCAGACCCACGACATTCCGGCACCGTTCGTCGTGCTCGCGACGATGAACCCCTTCGATGCCGACGGCACCTACCCGCTGCCGCTCGCGCAGCTCGACCGCTTTCTCGCGAAGGTCGTCGTGCCGTACCCGTCGCGCGACGAGGAGCGCACGATCGTCGACCGCTTCGGTGCGGGCGAGCCGCCGCTGCGCACGAACGTGGCGTCGCTCGACGACGTACGGCGCTGGCAGCGTGAGGCGCACGGCGTGTTCGTGGACGCGAAGCTGCGCGACTATGCGGTGGATCTCGTGC
>JAXDMB010000041.1:0-11913 GCA_034666325.1 Vulcanimicrobiota bacterium | reverse complement strand
CCCCGCCAACCCCAATCCAAGGAATGCGAAGAAGCCGCACAGGTTTCCCTACACGGCTTCGAGCACGAGAATCGATCTGCGCGTGTCCTCGCTGATTATTCATCTGCCAGGACGGCGTCGAACTTCGAATCGGCACTTCTACTAACGTCGCCGAACTTTCATCCGGCGTCACTACCTCTGTGCCGGTGAGCTTCTCGTCGCTCACCCGTCTTCGTTGCCTCCGACGTGCACGCATCATACAGGCGGCACGCTGCGCGGCGCAAGGGGTCCGGCGCAATCGCGCTCGCCAGTCCACAAGAACTTTGAGTTATCCACGGCGGCTCACCGCTTTCCACCGTTCCCACAAGCGGTTCTCAGTGCCCAAGCGCGTTCGTCAGCCGCCCAGATAGGCCGCGACGACGTCGCGGTGCGTCGCGAGCTCCGCGCCCGTTCCGGTGAGGACGATGCGGCCGCGTTCCATCACGTACGCGCGGTCCGCCAGCGCCAGCGCGCGCCGCGCGTTTTGCTCCACGAGCAGAATGGACGTTCCGCGCGCCCGCTCGTCGGCGACGATCGCGAAGATCTCGTCGACCAGCTTGGGCGCGAGGCCCATCGATGGCTCGTCCAGCAGCAGCGCTTTGGGGCCGATCGCGAGCGCGCGCGCTATCGCGAGCATCTGCTGCTCGCCGCCGGACAGCGAGCCCGCCGGAACGTTGCGCCGCGTGCGCAGGATCGGAAAGCGGTCGAACAGTCCGTCGATGCGCGCGAAACCTTCCGCGCCGCGCGCGCCGGCGGCGACCTGCAGGTTCTCCTCGACGCTCATGCCGGGCAGCATGCGGCGGCCTTCGGGCACGAGCACGAGGCCGCGCTTCACCCGGGCGTGGGATGAGAGCCGCGTGATCTCGTCGCCGTCGAAGCGGATGCGGCCGCCGCGCACCGGCATGATGCCGGAGAGCGCCATGAGCAGCGTCGTCTTGCCGGCGCCGTTCGCGCCCACGATCGCGCAGAGCGTGCGCTCCTCGAGCGCGATCGAGACGTCGTGCAGCACCTCGATGTTGCCGTAGCCCGCGCGCATCGACTCGACCGCGAGCAGCGGCGCGCCGGCGGTGTGCGCGGCGGCCGGGGCGCTGCTCACGCGAGCGCCTCCGCGCCGGTGCCCAGATATGCTTCGACCACCACCGGATCGCGGCCGACTTCGGACGGCGTGCCGCGCGCGATCACCTCGCCGAAGTTGAGCACCACGACCGAATCGCACGCCGCGCGCACGAGCGTCATGTCGTGCTCGATCAGCAGTACCGCGATGCCGCTCGCCGCGATCGCGCGGATCGTCTCCACCAGGCGCGTCGTCTCGGACGGGTTCATGCCGGCGGCCGGCTCGTCGAGCATCAGCACGGCGGGCGCCGAAGCGAGCGCGCGCGCAATCTCGAGCCGGCGCTGGTCGCCGTACGGCAACGATCCGGCGCGCGCGGACAGATCGGCGCCCGGGATACCGGCGCGCTCGAGCAGCGTCCCGATTTCCGCGTCCGACAAACGGCCTGGCCGTGCATACGCGCCCGCGGCGAGGTTCGCGTGGACGTCGAGCGCGCCGAAGAGGCGGATGTTCTGGTACGTGCGCGCGATGCCGGTGCGCGCGATGCGGTGCGGCGCGAGTCCGTCGATACGGTTGCCGTCGAGCGCGATTCGTCCCGACGCGAGCTGAGCGAGTCCGGTCGTCGCGTTCACGAGCGTCGTCTTGCCCGCTCCGTTGGGACCGATGAGCCCGAGCACGCGGTTGGGTTCGACCGTGAGCGAGACGCCGCGCAACGCGTCCACGCCGCCGTAGCGGACGCCGATGTTTTCGAGTACGAGACTCATACGATGGCGCCGGGTGCCGGTACGATCGCGCCGCGGCCCATCAGAGGCGCACGCGGACGGCGCCGCCGCGCCAGAACGACGCGAGGCCGCCGGGTGCGAACAGGATCACCGCGAGCAGGATGATGCCGTTGGTGATCTCGCGGTAGTCGGCGAGAAAACGAATCACTTCGGGCAGGATCGAAAGCAGCGTCGCACCGAGCACCGCGCCCAGCGGGCTCGTGACGCCGCCGACCACGCACCACACGAGAATCTGCTCCATGCGGGCGAAACCGAAGTCGGTCGGCGTGATGAAGAAGGACGCGTGCGCGTACAGCGCGCCGCCCAGTCCGGCGATCGCGCCGCCGAGCGCGAGCGACAGCATGCGGATCGACCCGACGTCCACGCCGACGCCGCGCGCGGCGTGCTCGTCCTCGCGCACCAGCGCGACCGCGAGCGCGAACTTCGTGCGCGACAGCAGATACAGCGCGATCGCGACGAGCGCGAGCGAGCCGTAGATCACCGGCGTGGTCGCGTCGTTCGGGATGCCGCTCAAGCCTTCGGCGCCGCCGGTCAGCGTGCGGTGGAACAGCGCGTCGAGGTTGTTCGCGAACACGCGCACGATCTCGCCGAAGCCGATCGTCGCGATCGCCAAGAACACGCCGCGCAATCGCCGCACCGGCAGCGCGAGCAGCATCGCGACGGCCGTGGACACGAGCATCGCCGCGGCGATCGTCGCGAGCAGCGGCCAGTGGGCGTTCATCGCGAGGATCGCCGACACGTACGCGGCGATGCCCATGAACGCCGCTTGCGCGAGCGCGAGCTGGCCGGCTTGCAGCGACACGGACAGCGACAGCGCGAGAATCGCGTTGACGCCGATCTGGTCGATCAAGCGCGAGTGCTTCGCGTAGAAGTCGATCAGCGCGTTCACGCGGCGCCTACGCCGCGCGCAGTGCGCGCTTGCCGAACAGGCCGGTCGGGCGCAGGACGAGCAGGGCGAACATCACGCCGAAAACGATCGCGTCGCGCCAGGACGAGAGCCCCTTCGCGACCGCGAGCGTCTCGACCGCACCGAGAATGAAGCCGCCGATCACGGCGCCCGTGACGCTGCCCATACCGCCGAGGATGATGACGGCGAGGCCTTTGAGCTCGATGGGGCCGCCCATGTCGAGCGTGACGCTGTTGTATTCCAAGCCCGTCAGGATGCCGGCGGCGCCGCCGAGCGACGACGCGATGAAGAACGTCGCGGCGATGGTGCGCTCGAGGTCGACGCCCAGCAGCGCGGCGGCGATGCGATCTTCGGCGACGGCGCGGATGCGGCGGCCCAGCGTCGTCGCGCGCAGGATCCAGCTCAGCCCGACCATGAGCGCGATCGCGGCGAGAAAGATCGCGACCTCGACGCTCGTGAACGTGACGGGCCCCGCGTGTATGGTCGTCCCGGTGTCGACGCCGCCGAGCGTGAAGTGGCGCTCGTCCACGCCGTAGATGCCGCGCAGAATCGCGCCGATGATGATCGCGACGCCGATCGACGAGATGAGCGGGACGAGCGTCCCCGCGTTGCGCGCGCGGAGCGGCGCGAACGCGACGCGGTCGAGCAGAATGCCGATGATTCCCGCCATCACCGCGGCGATCAGGAACGCGAGCGGCAGCGGAACGCCCGCCGCCACCAGCGAGTACGCGGCGAACGCGGCGGCCGTGAAGATCGCCGCGTGCGCCAGATTGAGGATGTCGAGCACGCCGAACACCAGCGTGTACCCGACCGCGAAGAGCGCGTAGACGGCGCCGAGGAACAACCCGTTGAGGAGCTGCTGTGCGATCACCTACGCGCCCCGTTCCCTTAGTGGAAGTACGCGAAGCCGTCTTTGACGATCGAGAGGATGACCGGCGACGATTTCACGTCACGGTTCTGGTCGAAGCCCACCGGGCCCAGCACCGTCTGGATCACTTTCACGTTTTTCAGGCCGTTCGCCATCTCGTCTTTGGTGATCGCGCCGGATCTCACCAGGCTTGCGATGATCTGCGCGGCGGCGTACGACTGGGCCGCGAACTGGTCCGGGCCTTTGCCGTACTTCGCCGTGTAGTGCTTCACGAAATCGACGTTCGACGGGTACTTCGCGCCGGAGAACCACGCCGCGCCGACGACGACGCCCTGCGCGGCCGGTCCGGCGACGCTGTACATCTCGGGCGAGTTGAGGCCGTTGCCGCCCATCATGTGCGCCTTGATGCCGAGCTTGCCGGCCTGCTGGATGATCTTCGTCGCTTCGGGGAACAGCGCGCCGATCGCGATGACGTCCGGGTGCTTGGACTCGATGCGCGTGAGCGCGGCCTGGAAGTCGGTGTCCTTGATGTGGAACGTCTCGGTGTCGACCACGTCCACGCCCGCGGCTTTGAGCTCGCGCGCGAAGATGTCGCCGTCGGTTTTGGTGAACGCGTTGTCGTCGCCGTAGATGATCGCGGCCGTCTTGTAGTGCCACTTGTCGTGCGTGCGCTTCACCGTCGTCGGAATGACCTGCGATTCGGCGAGCGAGTCGCGAAACACCGTCGGGCCGATCGCCGTCACGCCTTCGGCGGTGGTCGACGTTCCCATCACCGGGAAGTTCGCGCCCTTCGCGATCGGAAATGCCTTGAACGCTTCGCCCGACAGCGTGGGACCGAGCACGATCGGCGTCTTGCCGTCGGTCGTGAACTTCTGCATCAGGTTGACGACCTGCGCGCCGTCGGTCGCCGCGTCTTGCACGTCGAACACGAGGTTCGCGCCGCCCGCGTCGATCTTGCCCGACTTGATGTCTTCGTTGGCGAGCTCGTACGCGTTCTTCTGCGGCGTGCCGTACACGCCGGCGCCGCCGGTCACGTCGGCGATGACGCCCACGTGGACGTCCTTGCCGGCCGCCGGGCCCTTCGACGCGGCGCCGGAGGGCGCGACGAGCGCAGCGATCGCGATGAGCGCGAGCGCCGGCACAGTGATTCGGTTCATCCGGTACTCCATGGTTCGGGTGAGGGGGCAATCAAGCGCGGACGGAGCGCCCGCATGAACGCCCCGAAGCGCAGGTCGTTCTCCTCGCTGCTGGGCAGTTCCGTGTAGACAACGACGACCCAGCGCGAAGAGTCGTCGGCCAGCGTCAGGATTCCGCCGTCGTGCGAGGTCTCGTCGGTGTCGCCCGTCTTGTGCGCGAACGCGTCGCCGGGCTCGAGGCCGCGCGAGAGCTTCACGTCCCACCAAGACGTCGCGAGCATACGGCGCAAGGCCGGCGCTTCGGGCACCCGGTCCTCCGCGATGGCCGTGAAGAGTGTCGCGGCGTCGCTAGCGGAGAACGCGTTGCGGCCCGTCGCTTCGGGGTCGTCGATCAGCGGCAGCGTACCCGAGAGCTTGCGGCGGAAGAAGACGTCCGGATAGCCGAGCGCCTGGATGTCGGCCGTCGCCCGCTCGCGGCCCAGGGCGTCGAAGAGCTGGTTGGTCGCCACGTTGTCCGAGCGCTGGAGCATGTAGGTGACGAGCTCTTCCACGGTCGCCGAGTAGCCCGGGACGATGGGCGAGGGAGCGTCGTTGAACGTCGCGTTGCGCGCGTCCACGTCGACCCGGGTGTCCCAGCGTCGGCGGCCGTCCGCAATCGCCATCGCGACCGCTACGGCGAGCGGCACCTTGATCATCGAGGCGGGATAGATCGTCCGGCCGTCATCCCGGCTCCACAACTGGTCGCCATGAACGGCCCGGAGGCGGGCGCCGGCGACCGGCAGCTTCCGAACGTGAATCTGAGCATCGCCCAGGCCCGTTTGCTGGGCGAGCGCTGCTAGGTCGGGTTGGTGCATGTTCTGCAAGCAGGTACTTGCACGAATCCGATTCTTCCGGTACAGTGTTCATGCAAGTACCCACACGCATGAGTCCCATGGAACACATTCAACAGCACGACGCACTTCGTTTGCACGCCGACTCCCCCGACGCCCGTCCGCGGATCACTGCGGCCGTGGACGCCCTCCTCGCCTCCGAGAAGCCGGCTCCGCGCCTGCGGGTGGCGCTGGACGGAAACCGCCTCCCGGCCGACACGATCGCGGCCCTCGTCAGCGGCTTGCGCCGCGTGCGCGAGGTCGGCGGCGCGATCGAGGTCACCTCGGAGAGCACGGGCGTGCGCGACGCCATGGCGCTCAACGGGCTCGACCGCGTGTTCGCGTTCCCGCTCGTCCCCCCGGAGCCGCGCGTTCACCGCAGCAGCCTGCTGACGCGCCTCACCGCGGCGTCGGTCGTGGCGATCCTCGCGCTCGTCGGGGTCCCGGCATTCGCGGCGGCGGACCATCCGAGCGACCCCGCCTCGATATTAGCGAAGGTCATCGAGCGCAATCCGAGCCTGAGCAGCTATCAGGGGCGGGTGCACGTCGACCTGCGCATGACCTCGTTTCCGTTCCTGCGCCAGCACCTGGACGGAACGACGTACTACAAGCGCCCCTCGAATTACGAGGTCGCGTTCGACAAGGTGCCTCCGCTCGCGAAGGGCTTCGACAAGATGTTCGCCGACGTCGGCGATCCCTCGAGCTGGGAGAAGAAGTTCGTCGTCACGTACGAGGGTGAAAAGGAGTTCAGCGGCCGCAAGGACGTCGAGCTGCGGCTCGTCCAGCGCGTGCGCGGCATGATCGACCACGAGACGGTGCTCGTCGACCCGAACACCTGGACGATCGACTCGATCCGTTACGACTACTATAACGGCGGGCACATCACGATGACCCAGACCTTCCGCGAGGTGGGCGGTTACTGGATGCTCGCCGAGCAGAACGCCGAGATCGCGATCCCGTACGCGAAGGCGGTCGCACACGGGACCTACTCCGACTACAAGACCAACGTCGCCGTCGACGACTCGGTCTTCACGAAGAAGAAGTAATGCTTTCGACCGGTCAACGCTCCCACGCCGGCGTCGAAGAGACGCGCGGCAAGATCCTCGCCGCGGCCCGCGAGCTGTTCGAACGCAACGGCACGCGCGGAACCACGACACGTGAGGTGGCGGAGCGGGCCGGCGTCAACGAAGCGACGCTGTTCCGGCATTTCGGTTCCAAGCGTGCGCTGCTCGACGCGATGCGCGAGCAAGCGTGTGGAGTCGACCAGTTCCGCGCGTTTCTCGCGGGGCTGCCGGGCGGTGATCTCGCTGCGGACCTGCGTGCGATCGCCTACTTCATCGTGGACCACATGATGACGAAGCGCGCAATGATGTGCGTCTCGCTCGCCGAGGATGCGGCCGGAACCGACGACGCGCCGGAATGGCGCGGGCCGTCGCAGATTCACGCCGATCTGGGCGCGTATTTCGAGGCCAAGTCGCGCGCCGGGCTCCTCCGCGCCGAGCCGGCCTTTGCGGCACGTTATTTCATGGGAATGTTCTTTTCGTACGTCGTGGGACGCAAGCTCTGGAACAGCGGAGTTCCGGACCGTGCCACGCTCGACGGCATCGTCGATCTCTTTCTGAACGGAGTTTCAGCGTAGCTTGGAAACGCGGACCGAAGCACCCCCGCCGCAGCGCACCGTCACCCTGACGGACGAGCGCGGCACGCCGCTGCCTCCAGCGGACACCGTTCAGACCGAAACCACGACGGCCAAGCGCCGCCGGCCGCCGTTGCTGGTGCTGATCGTCGCCGCGATCGTGATCGTCGCCGGGCTCATTTGGGGCGTCCGCTATCTCGCGTACGCTTCCTCGCACCAGACGACGGACGACGCGCGCATCGACGCCGACACGGTCACCGTGACGAGCAAGATCCAAGAGCGCGTCAAACAGATTTTGGTCGACACCGACCAGCCGGTGCGCAAGGGCCAAGTCATCATCCGCCTCGACGACACCGACGAACGTGCGGCGCTTGCGCAAGCGCGCGCCGGTCTCGACGCGCAGCGCGCGAACGCGCGCGCCGCGCAGGAGAGCGTGTCGCTGACGCGCGCACAGGTCGCGGCGCAAGCGACGCAAGGCGCCGGCGGCATCACCGCCGCGCGCAGCTCGATCCAGAGCGCGTCGGCGCAGGCCACCTCCGCGCAGCAGCAGGCCGACGCGGCGCGCGCAGCGATCGGACAAGCAGAAGCGCAAGTGCGCGTCGCGCAGTCGCAAGTTCCCTCCGCACGTGCCGGGCTCGCGCGTGCGAACGCCGATCTCGCGCGCTACACCGCGCTCGTGCGAACGGGCGACATCGCGTCGCAGCAGCTCGACGCGCAGCGCGCCGCGCAGGCGCAGGCGCAAGCGCAGTACCAGTCGGCGATCGACAACGTCGCTGCGGCGCAAACCGGCGTCGTGCAAGCGCAGGCGCGCTACACCTCCGCCATCGCTGCGGCCAACGCCGCGAGCGCCGGCATCGGCGCGCAGCAGGGTCAGCTCGAAACCGCGCAAGGCCGGTCGGCCGAGAACGCCAACCCGTTCCGCGTGTCGACCACTCAGGCGCAGGCGGATGCGGCGTTCGCGCAGACCGGCTCGCTGCAAGCGCAAGTGAAAGCGGCGCAGGACCGCGTGGACTACACGGTGATCCGCTCGCCGATCGACGGCATCGTCGGCGCGAAGAACATCGCGATCGGCGCCGCCGTCGCGCCGGGTCAGTCGCTGATGACGCTGGTTCCGTCGACCGGGCTCTACATCACCGCGAACTACAAAGAGACGCAGCTCGGCGACGTGAAGGTCGGCCAGCCGGTCGACATAAAGGTCGACGCGTACAAAGGCGTCGATTTCCACGGGCATGTCGCCGCAATCGCGCCGGCTTCGCAGAACACGTTCAGCCTCGTTCCCGCGCAGAACGCGACCGGCAACTTCGTGAAGGTGACGCAACGGCTGCCGGTGCGCATCATCGTGGACAATCCGCCGGCGGACAAGCCGTTGCGCGTCGGGATGTCGGTTACACCGTCGATCAAGATCAAATAGGCAAACGCATGTCTCGAGCCTCCATAGCGCTCGCGCTCAGCGCGAGCATCTTTGCCACGTCCGCGGTCCCGGCATTCGCGCAAGGCACCACGCCGGCGACGCCGGCGCCCACCACGGCGCCCGCGCCGACGGCGGCGCCCGTGCCGATGACGACCACTGCGCCGGGTACGGCGCCGCAGACGCCGCCCGGCGCGCAGACGCCGCCGGGCGCGCAAACGACGGCGGGTCCGCAGCCGCAAAGCACTCCCGCGGTGCCGGGCACGCTTCAGACGCCGGGCGCCACGACGCCGGGCGCGCAGCCCGGCGGGACTGCGCCGGGAACCGCGCCGCAGCCCGTGCGCAGCGCGCAGCCCGCGACGGCGCAGCCCGCGTCCGGTTCGGCAACGCCGGGTGCCACGAGCGGAACGCCGGGCGGCGTTGCGCCGGGGACGACGAACCAGCCGGGCGCGGCGACGGGGCAACCCGGCGCGACCGGAACGTCGCCGGCTTCCGGCGGCTCGACGGTTCCGGCGCCCGGCGGGAACATTCGCGGCGGAGCGAACCCGCCGCCGCCCGCGCCCGCGGTGCTGCCTGCGGTGCCGTCGCTGCCCCCGTTCAGCACGCCGGTGAACGCGGTTCCGAATCCCGATCTCGTCGGCGTGCAGCAGCAGCCGTTCGTCGGGCTCGCGCTGCAGGACGCCGTGGTCATGGCGCTGCAGCACAACACGCAGCTCGCGATCGCGCAGTCGAACCGCCGCATCGCGAACTATCAGATCATTGCTGCGAAGGGCGCCTACGACGTCAACTTCCAGCTCGTCCCGAGCTACTCGCACTCCGTAGCGCCGGTCGTCACCGCGTTCAACACGAACGCGCAGGGCGGCCCGGTGACGACCGACACGGCGAACGCGACGGCCGGGATCCGCGGCCTCACGCAGCGCGGCGGCACGTACAGCGCGAACCTCGTCGCGACGCGCGTGAGCTCCGACAGCGCGTTCAACAGCTACAACCCGTTCTACGAGACGGCCGTGCAGCTCGCGATCACGCAGCCGCTGCTCCGCGGGCGCGCGATCGACCAACCGCGCTTACAAGTGCAGCTCGCGGAGATCAACTCGAGCGTCTCGACCAGCAATGCGCTAGCGCAGGCGTCGAACACCATCGTTCAGGTGCAGAACGCCTACTTCGATCTCGTGTCGGCGTGGCAGAACGTCGCGATCCAAGAAGAAGGGCTGCGCAACGCGCAGGCGCAGGCGCAGTCCAACGCGCGGCTCGCCGCGCGCGGCGCCGTCGCACCGACCGACATCATCGAGGCGAACACGCAGGTCAACGTGTTCCAGGACAACATTTACGCGGCGATCCAGAACGTCCAGCGCGTTCAGACGCAGCTCAAGCAGTTGCTGCTCGCGAATCCCGCGGACCCCGTTTGGTTCGCGAACCTCGTGCCGACGACGCCCATCGCGCAGATTCCGCAAGAGCCTGCGCTCGACGTGCTGGTGAACTCGGCGATCCAAAACCGTCCGGAGGTCGCGCAGGTCCGCGCGCAGCGCTCGCAAGCGGACCTGAACCTCGGGTTCGCGCGCGATCAGCTCAAGCCGCAGCTCGACCTGGGCCTGGGCTACACCTCGAACGGTTTCGCCGGCAATCCGCTCAGCGCGTCGTCGAACCCGCTCTTCGCACTGCTCGGCGCGATCGCGCCGCCGGCGGTGCTGGCCGGATTCCCGAGTCCGCCCGCGTATCAGACGGGCAAGTTCGGGCAGTCGTTCCAGAACCTGCTCGACAACCGGTTTCCGACGTACACCGCGCAGATCGCGTTCTCCATCCCCATCGGGCAGCACACCGGCAAAGCGGATCTCGCGATCGCGCAGGAACAGCAGCGGCAGGTGCAGATCAACGAGACCGCGCTCGTGCAGCGCTTCCGCAGCGAAGCGGTCAACGCGATCCAAGGCCTGCGCGAGGCGCAGTACCGCGTGATCGCCGCACGCTCCGCCCGCGAAGCGGCGCAGCGCGTGCTTCTCGGCGAGCAGCGGCGCTTCCAAGCCGGCACGTCGACGACGTTTCTTGTGCTGCAGCGCCAGCTCGAAGTCGCGAATCAGGAAGGCCGCGAGCTGCAGGCGCAGACCGATCTCGACAAGGCGATCGTCGAGCTGAATCGTGTCGGCGGCGGGCTGTTCGCGCAAAGCAACATCGACGTCTCGGGACTCGGCGCGCCGACGCTGACGGGAGCGGGCGCGAACAGCATCTTACCTGCGCTCACACCGACCCAGGCGCCGCCGGTCACGCGCAATCCGTAGCGGCTTCGTGCACCAGCCACGCGACACTGCCTCGGTGGTCTCGTCGTGGAACGAATGGGATCCGTTGCGCGAGGTCATCGTCGGAACCGCGCGCGGTGCGACCGAACCGGCGTACGAGCCGGCGTTCGCGCCGTACTATCGCGCCGGTGACGTCGGCCGTGCGTTCGGCGGCGCGCACATTCTGCGCGAGCTCGTCGACGACGCCGAACGGCAGCTCGACGCGTTCGCGCAACTGCTGACGGATCGTGGCATCACGGTACGCCGCGCCGATCCCGTCGACCACGCGGCGCCGGTGCGAACGCCGGATTGGGAAGCGCCGTTCGGCCGCGCGAACGCATGTCCGCGCGACCTGCTGCTCGTGATTGGCGACGAGATCATCGAAGCGCCGATGGCGCAGCGCGCGCGTTTCTTCGAGTACCGCGCGTACCGCACGCTGATGGCGGAGTACTTCCGCGGCGGCGCGCGCTGGACCGCGGTCCCGAAGCCGCTCATGGTCGACGCGCTCTACGACGAGCGCGCGCGAGCGGGAGAAGAACCGTTCGACTTCGCGAACGGCCCGCTGCTCACGGAGACCGAGCCGGTGTTCGACGCGGCCTCGTTCGTGCGGTTCGGCCGAGACATCTTCTGGCAGCCCGATCTCGTGAGCAACCAGTTCGGCGCGGACTGGCTCCAGCGCCACCTCGGCCCGGATTTCCGCGTGCACCGCATCGGTTTCCGGGAAGCGCTGCCGACGCACATCGGGACGACGCTCGTCCCCGTGCGCCCCGGAATCGTCCTGGTGAACTCCGCACGCCCGTGTACCGACAACGCGCTCGACCTCTTCACTGCGAACGGCTGGCGCGTGATCGAGGCGCCGCTCTCACAAACCGGCGCCGCGAGCCGCGACGTGAGCAGCTGGATCTCGATGAACATCCTCATGCTCGACGAGCATACCGCGGTCGTCGAACGCAGCGAGAAACCGATGATCG
>JAXDMB010000040.1:0-6419 GCA_034666325.1 Vulcanimicrobiota bacterium | reverse complement strand
ATCGCGGCCGCCGCGGGCCCGTCCGCGACGAGCTTTGCCGCGGCGCGCTCGGCGTCTCCGCCTGCGCTCTATACAAAAGCGCAAGCCGCAGCGGGCGGGCGCGCGTACACGGCGAGCTGCGCGCAGTGCCACGGCGAGCAGCTCGAAGGCGGCGTCGGTCCCGCGCTGCGCGGCCCGAACCTCGTGCGCCTCGCGACCAAGACGAAGCTCACCGTGGGCGATTTCTTCTCGTTCATGGCGCTGCAGATGCCGCTCAACGCGCCCGGCTCGCTGCCGAAGAACACCTACGCGTCGATCATGGCGTACATCCTCGCGCGCAACGGCTACCCCGCCGGGTCCAAGGCGCTCTCGTACGACGGCGCGATGCACTCGACGGTCATCATCACGACGTACCCGGGACACTGACGCCCCGGGGGCCAACGTGAGAGACATGCGAGGTGCTCCGGTCCTCGTGCGGATTCTGACGGCGTGCGCGATGAGCGCGCTCGCTTTCGGGCGCGCCGCAGCCGCCGAATCCACCACCGGCTCGATTGCCGGTACCGTGACGACGGCGAGCGACGCGCCGGTCGAAGGCGCGGCGATCGCGGTCGCGTCGGCCGGTGGGCGGTACTCGGCGCACAGCGACGCGCGCGGGCGCTTTCGCATTCTCGGCATCGACGCCGGAACGTACGCCGTGTCCGCCGACGCGCGCGGGTATACGTCCACGGTTCGGCAAGGCGTCGTCGTGCTGCCCGGTGAGACGCAGCGCATCACGTTCCGTCTCTCGAACGGGCTGCAGTCGATCGGCAGCGTGCGCTCGCGCGTGAGCGCGTTCGCGGTCGGCTCGACGACGTCGTCGTTCGCGGTGTCCGGCGCCGCGGCGCGCGCGGCGTCGTCCGCGAACGCGGCGTCCGGCTTGGCGGCGTACACCGCCGGAACGGTGCAAGGGACGATCGCGGGCGTGCCGGGCGTGCAGCAGGACAGCTTCGCGAACGCGATCCTGCGTGGCGGGAAAGTGGACGACGCGCTGTTCGACTTCGACTCCGTGCCGGTTCCGCAGGGACTGATCGCGGAGCCGGGCGGAAACGTGATCGGCGCGCAGCTTCCGAGCACCGGCATCGCCACGACCACCGTGACGCTCGCGGGTTATCAGGCCGAAGGCGACAACGCGCTCGGCGGGATCATCGACCAGATACCGGCGGTCGGAACGTACCCCGGCCGCACCACCGTCGAGCTGACGCAAGGCATCGCGTCGCGCAATCAGCAGCTTTCCGTCTCCAGCGTGTGGGCGACGCGCGATTTGCGCTGGCGCTACGCGTTCTCCGCGACGACCGGCAGCCGCGATTTCGCCTACGGCGACGGGCGAACGTTCTACCCGGCCGAAGCGGGCACATACGGGCTCGCGCTTTCGCGGCGCAGCGGTTCCTCCGCGTCGAGCAACGTGCACTTCCGCCCGCGGCCGAGCGACGATCTCTCGGTCACGGCGCTCGTGGCGCAGGCGAGCTACGACCAGTACGGCACGCCGTACCCGGGTGAGACGTACGGCGCGTTCGGCCCGTCCGACACGTTCACGGGCGGCGGCGAACCGAACGCTCTCGTCACGGCGCCGGCGCGCGTGCGCGGCACGCTGGACGTCGTCAAAGCGCAGTGGGTGCACACGTCACCGCACGCGCTCGCGCGGCTGCAGCTGTACCGCTCGCAGTTCGGTTCGGCGTCAGGCGGGCCGTACTGGGACGATCTGTCGTTTCCGGACGGGCCGATCTCGCTGTCGGCGTCGCAGGGCGGGCGCATCGCGGGCGTGACCTACGACGTCGAGAACGCCGGCGACGAGCGGCATCACGTGAAGTACGGCGCCGGCTACCGCACGAGCACGTCGTTTCTCGACGAGCTCGTGCCGACCGCGGACGAGCACATCCGGTCGCGGCCCACGATCTTCTCCTCGCTGGCGTATCTGGGCGACACGTGGGCGATCTCGCCGCGGCTCGACGCGAGCGCGACCGTGCGGTTCACGAGCGCGCACATCGTGCCGAGCGACGGCTTCATCTACGACGTCACGGCGCTCGACCCGCACGTGTCGGCGGTGTACCGCATCGGGAACGATCTGGCGGCGCGCGCGACGTTCGATCACACGACCGTTGCGCCGAAACCGCTGCAAGCGGATCGCACGGATTCCACCGGCACCACGGCGTTCGTGCCGCTGGGTCCCGAGACGCAGAACGCGCTGACCTACACGCTTGAAGGCGGCGGCCGCACGCAGTTTCGCGTCACCTACTTCGCGCAGCGCGAGCGCAACCGCATCGACGTGCTGCCCGTGAACTTCCGCTCCGTCGTGAACCAAGGCCAGAACCCGAGCGCGGTCGGCGTTCCCACGAACGCGGGAGAGCTGCGGGCGAGCGGCGTTGACGCGTGGGTGAAGCGCGACCGGTTCACGTTCTCCGCGACGGCGCTGCGCGGGTACTCGTCGAGCGCTTCGCAGTTCGCGTTCAACGGCCTCAACGCAGCCGCCGTCGCGGCGGGTCATGTGTTTCCGCTGAGCTACGTGCCCGATCTCTCCGCGACCGCGTCGTACGAGATTGCAGCCGGCAGCCGCGTGCGCGTGACGCCGTCGCTGTCGTACCAGTCCGGGTATCGCTACGGCAACGGTACGGCGGTGTGGACGTTCGACGACGCCGGCAAGCCGGTTCAAGTGCCGAACGACAACCACGTCAACCCCGGCTACAACTACTACTTCCTGCGCGATCCGTCGGCGCCGTTCGATTCGACGGCCAATCCGTATGTTGCGACGCTCGGCACCGGGGAAGGAAGCGATCCGAACACGCTGCGCTCGCCGCCGCAGACGCTGCTGTCGCTGCACGTAGAAGCCGACGTGTCGCGGCGTTTGACGGCCGTGCTCGACATTTCGAACGTGCTCGGCACGGCGACGCCGACGCAGTACCAAGGCAATCCGTACCTCATCGGACCGCCCGGCTACGCGGGCGGCGACCCGAACTATGCCGCATGGTACGGCGCGCAGCTCGGCGGCGGCTCGTACGTTCTGGGCAACGGCGTCCCCACGCGCGACGGCGTGACGGCGGCGCTGCCGTGGACGTACGGCCGCGCGGCGTACGTGCCGCAGAGCTATCCGTCGGCGCGGTCGGTGGAGCTGATGCTGCGCTACCGGCTGTGAGAGCGTGCGCAAGCCAGGCGAAATCCTCGCAATGACGTACCAGCCGTCATGAGCTCGATCGCAGGGACGTTGCAGCCGCGGCAGCTTCATCCGCTGTTCGCCGCGGAGCTGACCGGCATGGATCTGCGCCGCATGCACGATCCGGCGGAGCTCGGCGAGATCAAGGCGCTGCTCGACCGCTATGCGGTTCTGGTGGTGCGTGAACAGCCGTTCGCGGACGACGAGCAGGCCGCGTTCGCGCGGCGGCTCGACGGCGAGCTCGTCACCAAAGTGGGCCGCGCGGTGATCGACGGCGCGGCGCGGCTGAAAGAACCCGGCCTCACCGACATCTCGAACCTCGACGAGAACGACCGCATCATGGATCCCGCCGACCGGCGGCGCATGTACTCGCTCGGCAACCGGCTGTGGCACAGCGACTCGTCGTTCCAGTCGCCGCCCGCGCGCTATTCGATGCTGTCGGCGAAGTCCGTGCCCGATTCGGGCGGCGAGACGGAATACGCCGACATGCGCGCCGCGTACGACGCGCTGCCCGACGCGCTCAAGACGCAGATCGAGAGCTTGCGCGCGTTCCACTCGATCATTTACTCGCGTTCGACGATCGGGTTCACCGAGTTCAGCGACGCGGAGCGCGCCCAGTTCCCCGGCGCGGAGCAGCCGCTGGTGCGCGTGCATCCCGGCTCGGGGCGCAAGAGCGTGTACGTCGCCTCGCACGCGTCGCACGTCATCGGGTGGCCGGTTCCCGACGGGCGGCTGCTGCTGCACGAGCTGATGTCGCTCGCGACGCTGCCGCAGTTCGTATACCGCCACACGTGGCGCATGGGCGATTTCGTGATCTGGGACAACCGCTGCACGATGCACCGCGGCCTGCCGTTCGACGAGACGGCACACCGCCGCGACCTGCGCCGCGTCACGACGATCGACGCCTGAGCGGCGCACGCGACCGCTCGCACGCTTCCGGCTGTAAAGAACCGGACAAGGGGATGGAAAACGTGAGACGTTGCCCGCACACCGTGCTATTGATGGAGTGATGGACATCCCAGCGCCGCTGACCACACCGGCCGAGCGTTTGCCGTTGCCGGTCTTCGATGAAGATATGGTCAGCGCGGTGCACATGAACGGCCTCGCCGACGTGCCGAACTGGACGGCGGCCAAGGTTCTGGTCGAGCATTTGTTCGCGCGCGGAACCGCGGCGATCCCTAACATCGAGTATGCCGTGGGCTACCAGTTGGCGCACGGTTTAACCGGCGGCGACATCGTGGACGTCTACCACTTCGACAACGACGCCGTCTCGTTCTCGATCGCCGACATCTCCGGCAAGGGCACGGAGGCTGCCATCCACGCGGCGATGGTGAAGTACGGCTTGCGCGCATATGCGTCGCAGGGACTCACGCCTGAGCGGGTGCTGCGCTCGCTCGACCGGCTCTATCTCGAGAACAACGCGTTCGAGAAGATCGAGTCGTTCGCTAGCGTCTTCTTCGGGATGATCGACTCGTCGCGGCGCATCATGCACTACGCATCGGGCGGGCACGAAGCCGCTGCTATCGTCGTGCCGGGCGAGCACGCGGTGACGCTCGCCCCGACGGCGCCGCTGATCGGCGTGTTCGACGACCAGCATCATCTCTTCAAGCAGGCGTTCATCGAGCTGCCGCCCGGAACGATCTTCGTCGCGACGACGGACGGCATCACCGAGGCGCGGGCGCCCGACAAATCGTTCTTCGGCATGGAGCTGTTCATCGAGACGATCGAGCACTACGCCGAGGCGCCGGTCGAGACGATCGTGCACAAGCTGATCGACTGTGCCCGCACGTTCAGCCACGACAACCTGCGCGACGACGTCGCGGTGGTCGCGGCGCGATTCCTCTAGTCGCGCGGCTGCTTCGCAACACCTACGCGGAGTGGAACGCCGACGACGGGTGGCTGTACGCGGCGGCAATGGCGGCCTTCGCGGCGCTCGCGCTCGCACCGCTGCTGGTGATCACGCTGCGCGTCGCGCAGCTCTTCGGCGGCAGACCGGCCGTCGTGCACGGCTTGTCGCTCGTGATCACGCCGATCGTCGGTCACGGCGGGGTGCGTTCGCTCGAGGCGGTCGGCGCCAACGCGCGCAGCGCGGGCAACGGCATCCTGGCGACCGCGCTTTCCATCGCGATCGCGCTCTTCGCCGGCTCGCGGCTTTTCTACGCCATGCAGCGCGCGCTGCACGCGATGTGGGACACGCCGGTCCGGCGCACGTCGAGCCTCGCCACCACGGTCGCGTCGTTTCTCTCTGCCGGCGTGCTGTCCGTGTGCTTCGTCGCCGTCCTGACGGTGGTGATCTTCGGCAGCGCGTTTCTCTCCGCGGCGGTGCACGGCGCCGGAGCGGACGGCGTGCTCGCATCGCTGGCGGTTCGCGCCGGCATCGCGGTTCTCGGCGCCGCGATCCTGGCGCCGATCGTCGCTTGTCTGTTCAAATGGCTGCCCGGGACCGAGTTGACGTGGGGCGACGTGTGGATCGGCGCGCTGACGACGACGATCGGTTTCGCGGTCGCCCAATTCGCGATCGCGGTCTACCTCGCGAAGGTCAACCTGCCGTGGACGTACGGCAGCGCGTCGTCGGTCGTCGTCGTTCTGCTGTGGCTGTACTACTCGTCGTACTTGTTCTTGCTAGGCGCGGAGTTCACGCACGTCTACGCCCATGAGCACGGGTCGCTCCGCCGCCGTACGGTACGACACGACGGAACGCCGGCGGCCTCCGCCTAGTGCCGAAGCGTAAGGGCTAGAACCCGTCGTCGACCGCGCTGATGGTCACGACGTGATCGACGTTGAGCTCGATCGAGTGCGACACGCGCTCTCCGCGGACGGTGCTCACGCGAACGAGCCGGTCGGCCAGCGTCGCGGCGAGACCTGACTTGATCGCACGGTAACCATCGTCGTTGGTCGTTAAGCGATGGCCGTCGCTCAGGAAGACGTCGAACCGTTTCATGGACGCTCATCCTCCGCAGGTGAAGTATCGAGAGCGCGACGTACCCGCCGCTTGCCGTTTAGGCCTCGAGCGAGCGTATCCCGCTTCTCTCTAGTCCCGTTCGGCCGGAACGGCGGTTAGGCTGAGGCCGGGACGCGGACCGCGCTGCCGAGGTACGCGCGCCGCATCTCCTCGCTCGCGAGCAGCGTCTTCGCCTCGCCGCTCAGCGCAACGCGCCCCGTTTCGAGCACGTACGCGCGGGCGGCGATCTGCAGGGCGAGGTGCGCGTTCTGCTCCACCAGGAGCACCGTCGTGCCGTCGCGGGCGATGCGCGCG